>JBHIAT010000045.1:0-22279 GCA_046758705.1 Bipolaricaulia bacterium | reverse complement strand
ATGGGGAAGATCGACCCTCATTGCACCTCCTTCAAATTCTGCGAAACTATAGAAGGGTATAAGTCAAAAAATCAAGGATCCAGCTTTTTCCACTTAGGAATCCGGGGTCTTGACAGGTACAACTGAGTGAGTATATGTGACGCTCCACACACTAAAGTACGTGGCTTCTCGCTTCACAGACGGAACTTACACAAGCAGAGGTTCTCGTCTCCACGCAGGCCGCGCCCGGCCTGGTACACACAGCATTTTAGTTTCTTTAGGCCAGGCTTGGTGGCGGTTAGCTTCTGTCTCGCTGAACCGCAAAACGCTGGCAAAATACACCTGGCTATACCCACAACGTTTTACGTTGCGCAGGGTTGTGGCAACAACCCCCTACGTTGTCAAAGACCTATGGTGGTTATACCACATGCAGGAGGGGAAGTCAAGGGCGGCTGTATCCGCGTACTAAAAGTACGCGGTTTTAGCCGCTGAAAGAATGAATAATAGTGATCTCCGAATACCGACCTTAACAGCGGGTGTCCCGATCTCAGATCGGGAATAGGAGCAGCCATCGGTGGCCTCTGTTCCTTCGGGAACAAGCCTAAGATGGGTGGCCCAGCCAAAACAGCTGGGCCGTTTCCCCTTTTGTTTTTGACAAATCAGTAGATGAAGGTATATTTTATAAGTGAAAGGCGCAGAAGTCCGTGAGGTAGTCCTCCGGCGTCATGCCCCAGCAGGTGGGGCTATTGGCTGGAGGGGAGCTTCTCACGGCAGCGCTCTTTCTTTTTTAGAGCACCTCCATCGCATCTAATTCTCTTGCAATCAGTGGTCTTAAGCAGCTGTCTTTTCCGGAAGGTGCTTGGTAAAGTTGAAAACCGGAATCTTCACCTCTTGATAGTGATCTGGTTCCTCTTGGCTGGTAATAATCTCCTCTAGGATTTCATTAACTTCGGCACTGAAAAGAACCTCACCATACTCAGTACAGATCAAAGCCGGCACCTTCTCAAATCGGTAAAGCTTGTCTCCCCATGTTTCATCATGGGTGACCTGGGTCTCCTTTAGAGGGGCGCCACAGACCGGACAAACTTGCTCTTGGGATTTTGCCATGTTCGTTCACTTCCGGATCCAGGGATCGACCCATTTACGGGTTTCGCACGGATCGGGGCTACCGGTTGGGGGAGAAGGAGAAAGGGATACGCCGATTTCGGCGGGAGGAGATGGGGCGGGACAGCATCCATCAAGTGATCGTGTTTGCGGGGGAGTGGTATGCGGTGCTGGATGTGGAGGAGTTGATGGTGATCCTGGGGAAGCCGCCTGAGACGTTCTTTCGCGTGGATCCTGAGTCTGAAGGGGTAGAGAGATGAGAGAGGTGAGGGTGGAAGGGGGTTAGCTCTTATGTCGTAATTTCAGTATAATGGCCTGACCACTTGACAATCTGGCCAATTGTCTATTAGAATGTGGCTCATACTCATATGGCAGAATTCACGAAGATCGAGAAGAAAAGAAAGAGCACTTATGCCGCCGAGCAGATCGTTGAGGCGATCCGAAGAGGGGCGTATCACGTCGGCGATAAGCTGCCTCCTGAGCGGGAGATTGCAGCGCAGATGGGCGTGAGCCGTCCCTCGGTGCGCGAGGCCCTCAGTGCACTACAGCTGGTGGGTATCGTCGAGAGTCGCGCCGGGGATGGGACATACGTATTGAGCAATATGGTCGGCCTTGAGGAAGGGTATCGGGCGCTCTCGCTGCTCGAGGAGAGTGAAAGCCTGTATGAGGCGTTCGAGGCCAGACGAGTTTTGGAGGAGGGCATTGCCGGTCTGGTTTGCAACAAGGCCACTTCCAAGGATCTTCAGGCGTTAGAAACGTCTCTAACCGCGATGCGACAGACGGCAGATGTCCGCAACTTCGATGCGTTCAACCGGGCCAACCAGGGTTTCCACTTGACCCTCGTCACCGCGACTCATAACTCTCTGCTGGTTCGTGCTTTGGAACCTCTGCTGGAAGTGATGGGACAACGACTTCCCCGACAACTCAGAGAGAAGTACTATCGTTCCGACAGTCAACGCTTCAGAGAGACCTTCGAGATCCATCGACGAATCTTTCAGGCGATTGAACAGCGGGATCGGGTACAGGCTGTCTTCGAGATGGGCCAGCACTTCGATGCCCTCGAAACGGACTTGAACGCTTAAATCGTGCGTTTCGAGCGAAATCTGGAGAGCCTTACATGCCTGCTCGACGACAGCGACGGGTTCTACGCGAGATTCAGAAGGAGGAGGTGAAAACTGCTCACCGTAGGATCAGCGATCCGTGTTAGCAAACATCTCGAAACCGAAAAGGAGGAAAAAATGTTTGACGAACTTGATGAGAAGGAGAAAGAACAGATCCGTGACGAGCTGAAGTGGGCCTACGATTTCGACCCCAAGGATCCGTTGTTCAGTCTGAGCAAGTCAGATTTGCGCGGCCCGAAGATGAGCCGGCGGACGGTGTTAAGGCTGATGGCCGCGGCAGGGACGCTCTCGCTGTGGCATCTGCTGCCGGGTGTTAGCAGCAGCAGTGCCTTTGCTGATCACATCGGTGGAGAGCTGACCGCCGGCTGGGCGGGCACCGGTGAGATCCGGACACTCGATCCAGCCCAGATCAACCAAGTCCTGGAGTTCCAGATCGCCTCGGTCGTGCTTGGAGGGCTGACCCATATCAATCCCAATTTGGTTGCCGAAGGGGACCTGGCCTTCGATTGGAAGGTCTCCTCCGATGGCAAAGAGTACACCTTCACTTTGCTCGATGGCGTGACCTTTCACAACGGTGATCGGTTCACCTCCGACGACGTGATCTTCACCTTCAACCGCTCGAAGGACCCGGAGCAGTCGATCCATTCCCGGGTACTGGCCCAAGTCGAGAAGGTGGAGAAGGTCAGGACAGCGGACGACCCTCAAGGAAGGTTCCACGTCAAGTTCACCCTCAGCGCCCCACAGGCTTCGTTCCTGATCAAGACCACCGAGCGCGCCAGTGGTCGGGCGCTCACCATCGTGAACCGCCGGGCGCTGCAACAGATGGGTACAGCGCAGTACGGCCTCACCCCGGTGGGAACCGGACCGTTCCGCGTGACCTTCCACCAGCTGGGCCAAGGCGTGGTGCTGGAGAAGTACGACCAATACTATGACTCCAGGCGGCCCCGATTGGACAAGGTGACGATCATCCCGATCCCCGAGCCCGAGCCGCTGGCCGCGGCCATTGAAGCAGGGGACATCCAGCTCATTGGGGGCAACCCGCCCGCGCCAGAACTGATCGATCGGTTCGTGGCCAACCGGGACCTGGTCGTCTCACAGATCCCCGGGCCGGGTTTCCAGGCGCTGTGGATCAACCCGTGGCGCGAGCCGTTTGTGGTCACGGACTTTAACAAGCCGGTCGAGCAACTGAAGCAGGAGCGGGGCTTCAAAGTGCGGTTAGCGATCGCCAAAGCGATCGATCGGGAAACGCTCATCGAGCGGGCGCTGTTCGGACGCGGCGTGCCTGCCTTCGGCACGATCAATCCGGCGATGCGCTTCTTCTTCGACACCGCCATCAATGAGACCAGCGAGCAACGCTTTGACCCCGAAGCCGCCCAACAACTGCTTGCCGAGGCCGGTTTCCCCAACGGCCGGGGTTTTCCTACGCTCAAGCTTCTGACCACCGCGGGTGGCCGACGCGAGGGTCAGATCCTGGTGGATATCCTGAACAGGAACCTCAACATCAACGTCGAGTTGGACATCAGGGAATTCCCGGTGTTGATTGACAACTTCCAGGCGATGGACTACGACCTGCTGCGCATCGGCAGCGGCGGCGACTTCGACCCCGATGACGGCGTGGTCGATTGGATGCAGACAACTTCCAAGTTCAACGGGGCCAACCGGAACAAAGAGGAGATGCCGTTCGGCTTCTTCTCTGAACGGGAGGTCGACGAACTGATCGACCGGCAGCGCGTCGAGCCCGATCTCAACCGGCGAAAAGAGCTGGTGCAGCGGGCGAACCAGCTCACCTCAGACAAGGTCGCCGGGGCGTTCCTGTTCCATCCACTGGACATTCTCGTCTGGCGCAAGGAAGTGAACTTCCCCAACGCCAGTCGCATTCCGGGCCTGGTCGATCTCGATCGGGTCACGATCGCTCGCTAAGGTCAGGGAGTAGAAACGACAAACGACGGACGGAGAGCCTCCCCTTCGAGCAAGGGGTTTGTCGCTTGAGGGGGAGGCCCTTTATACTTAGACTATGAGGCCAACATGAATCGCTACATCCTCAAGCGGACGTTTCACGCGCTGGTGGTGATGTGGGCGGTAGCCACGCTGGTCTTCTTTATGCTGCGCGCCGTCCCTGGTGACCCGTTGCGTGCCATGCTTTTTGACGTCGGTGACCCTGAGGCGGCAGAGGAGCTGCGTCACAAACTCGGCCTGGACCGGCCCGTCTACGTCCAATATGGGCTGTGGTTCGGACGCCTGTTCCAAGGCGACCTGGGGAACTCGATCTATGGGAGCCGTGTGTCGGTGAGCCGCATTATCCGTGAGGCGTTGCCACGGACGATTGCCTTAGCCGGCCTGGCGTTCTTTATCTCCTTGCTTCTGGCCATCCCCGCCGGGATCATCTCGGCCGTCAAAAAGCATTCGCTCATGGATCACACCTTCACGTTTGCGGCGTTCTTGGGGTTGAGCATGCCGGACTTCTGGCTGGCGATCCTGCTGATCATCGTCTTCGCCGTGAACTTGCATTGGCTGCCGGCCATCGGCTATGTGCCCCTGGCAAAGGGCTTCTGGCCGTGGCTCTCCCACCTGATTCTGCCAGCTATTGCCATCGGAACAGCGTTCTCAGCGATCTTGGCTCGCATGATCCGCTCGGCGATGCTCGAAGTAATGAAGTTTGACTACATCCAGACTGCGCGTGCCAAGGGGCTGAGCGAGGGCCGGGTCATCTTCAAGCACGCACTTCGAAACTCGCTCATCCCGGTGATCACTGTGCTGGGGATTGCGTTCGCTCTGTTGATGGCCGGTGCGGTGATTGTCGAGAATGTCTTTGCCATCAAGGGGCTGGGGCGCGTGCTCATCCAGGGCATCCTCAACCGCGATTTCCCGGTCGTTCAAGGCGCCATCCTGTTAGTCGCGGCGATCTTCGTGTTCGTCAATTTAGTCGTCGATTTGCTTTACACGGTGATCGACCCTCGCATTCGTTACGACGAGGAGTGAATAGTGAGAGGGAGAGGGAAAGTGAACCATGGCCCGTTCGCGAACAGCCGTTGCCGGAACTGATCGTGAACGTATCGCCGGGCGGCCCGGCGTCGCAACGCAACGTCGATGGCGCCGGTTGCGCTACCTATGGCACGATAAGAAGGCGACCGTTGGGCTCATCGTCCTACTGGCCCTGATCGTCGTTGCCGTCTTCGCCCCGCTCATCGCTCCCCATGATCCGAACGACCAGGCGTTCAGGATGCTCCTGCCCCCGTCTGAAACACACCTGCTGGGCACCGACGATCTGGGTCGAGATCTGTTCAGTCGCATCATTCACGGCACACGGATCTCGTTGTTTGTCGGTCTGTCGACGGTGTTGCTCGCGATGGTCGTCGGCGTGCTGTTGGGGCTGCTGGCCGGCTACTATGGCGGCTGGCTCGATACGGTGATCATGCGTTACATCGACCTGCAGTGGGCGTTTCCCAACTTCCTCATCGCCGTCTACCTGGTGGCTATCTTCGGCACCGGTTTGCAGAACGTGATCGTGGCCATCTCACTGGCGTTCCTGGACGACTTCGCCCGCATCGCGCGCGGCATGGTGCTCTCGATCCGCGAGGAGGACTACGTGGTTGCCGCACGGTCCGGGGGCGCCTCTGACAGACGCATTCTGCTGCGTCATATCCTGCCCAATGCGATCGCGCCCATCATCGTCCAAGCGACCGTGAGCATCTCCTACGCCATCCTCGCTGAGGCGGGGCTCTCATTCCTCGGGCTGGGCGTCAAACCCTCCACGCCGACCTGGGGATTGATCCTGAGCGATGCGCGCAGCTTCATCTCGCGCGCCTGGTGGCTGGGCGTGTTCCCCGGCTTGGCCATTATGATCACCGTCCTCAGCATCAATTTCCTGGGAGACGCGCTTCGGGACATCTTCGACGTGCGGGAATATCAAGAGGTGAGACGATGAGACGCGTCGGTCGCTCGACGGTGATGAGCCCCAAATCGATGGTCGCAACCAGCCAACCGTTAGCCGTCCAAGCTGGATTGGACATTTTAAAAGCAGGGGGCAACGCCGTCGATGCAGCGATTGCCGCCGCCGCGGTATTAAACGTCGTTCAGCCGATGAGCACCGGCATCGGTGGAGATCTGTTCGCGCTCGTCTATCACGCCCCGTCTGAAAAACTCGTCGGCCTGAACGCCAGCGGCCGCGCCCCGGAGAACGCCACGGTGCAGGCGTACCAAAACCGAGGATTCACCAAGATGCCCGAAGACGGCATCCTCACCGTGACGGTGCCCGGAGCGCCCCACGGTTGGGAGGCACTCTTAAAAGAATTCGGAACGAAGTCCGTTTCAGAACTGCTCCAGCCTGCGATCGAATATGCTCAGAACGGCTTCCCTGTCACGGAGATCATCAGCCGTGGCTGGCAGATGAGGGAAGAGAAGCTCAAGCAACATGAAAGCACAGCGGAAAATTATCTGATCGACGGTCAGGCACCGAGGCCGGGTCAGCTCTTCAAGAACCCCAATCTGGCACGCACTTTCCGACAGCTCGCTCGGGACGGGATCGCCACCTTTTACGAAGGCGAGATCGCTGAGCAGATCGTCAAAGAGTCCGAAAAGCACGACGGCTTGCTGTCACTGAACGATCTGAGACATGATGAACCTACATGGATCGATCCCATCAGTATCCCCTACCGCGGCTTTACCGTGTATGAGCTTCCGCCCAACACCCAGGGCCTGATCACCCTGTTGGCGTTGAACATCGTCGAAGGCTTCGATCTGGCCGAGCTGGAGCATAACTCGGCTCAGTATCTGCATACGCTCATCGAGGCGATCAAGCTGGCGTTTGCGGACGGAATGCATTATATTGCCGATCCGGAGTTCGAGGACGTCCCCATCGAGCCACTGCTGTCCAAAGCGTATGCCGCACAGCGGAAAACGCTCATCCAAGAGAGAGCGAGTCCCGGTGTCGTTCACGGCTTGCCCGAAGGCGGCACCGTCTACATCACCGTCGTGGACGAGCAGCGCAATGTGGCCTCATTTATTCAGAGTCTTTTTATGTCGTTCGGCTCGGGGGTCACCGCTGGCGATACCGGTATATTGCTTCAGAACCGCGGCAGCCTTTTCTCGCTGGATCCCGGCCATGCGAATCACCTGGAACCCGGAAAGCGTCCGTATCACACCATCATCCCGGCGATGGTGTTTCAAGGCGAAACGCCATGGATGAGCTTTGGGGTGGTAGGCGGCTTCATGCAACCTCAGGGGCATCTACAGCTGCTTTGCAACCTCATCGATCACCAAATGGATTTGCAACAGGCGATCGAGATACCGAGGTTTAACTTCTTCGAGGGGAATCGGGTCGCGTTGGAACAGAGCATTTCCCAACAGGTGCGCGAACGACTGCGAACTCGAGGCCACGAGCTGATCGCGGGCGATGGCAACTTCGGTGGAGCCCAGGCGATCGTGATCGATCCCGAGAGCGGAGTGTTGCTGGGCGGTTCTGACCCGCGCGGCGACGGCTGCGCTCAGGGTTATTAAAAAGGAGACAGGGGAACAGTTAATTGGATCTGGTATTGCTTAGCTTCATCGCGATACCCATCGGCTGGGTGGCCAGCATGATCGGCGTGGGAGGCGGGATCTTCATGGTCCCGCTGTTGGCGCTCTTCTACGTGGACACGACCCAGATCGCTGTGGGGACCAGTCTAGGGGCCATCGTCTTCACCAGCCTGTCCAGCACGGTAGGCTATGCCCGCCAGCGTGTCTTGGATTTTCGGTTGGGATTGATGCTGATACCGTGGTCGATCGCAGGGGCGTGGCTGGGCGCTTATCTCACCGAGTTCATCTCGAGCGAAGGCCTGTCGATGGCCTTTGGGGTGATACTCATCTACGTCGCCGGACTCATGCTGTGGAATAAGACCCCGAAAGAGCTGGCGCTCAAACTCCAGCGGCACACAGCCGACGGTCGGATCATCTACCGCTGGCCCCCGGTGGTCGTGGTCGGGCTGTTCGCCGGCACGGCGGCAGGCTTCTTCGGCATCGGAGGTGGGATCGTCATGGTCCCATCGCTCACACTGGTACTCGGTGTGGACATTGTGGCAGCGGTGGCCACCAGTCTGTTCGTGATGGGGCCCTCGGCGCTCATCGGCTCGATCCAGCACGCGCTGTTGGACAATCTGCGCCTCAATCTGGCCCTGCTGTTGGGGCTGGGGATCATCGTTGGGGCGCAGCTGGGGGCATCGACCACGGTTCGCGTCCCTCAGATCTTCCTGCGACGCCTCTTTGGAGTGGTGATGCTCTACTCCGCCGGGAACATGATCTGGAACGGGCTCCATCCCTAAGCGAAGAGGTCTCACCAACGTGCCTATCACTCACCCCAAGCGATAGGAGGATCGTCCTTGAGGAACTCCCATCTCTCGATCTGGACAACGCCGAACCCGTCTCTGAATTGAACACCTTCGAAGGGTACCCATTGTAGGCCGTTATAGAAGCCCAAATTGGCACGCTCCACCCCATCTGGGAGTTCTACCTGGAGTATGATAACGGGAGCAAATTCTCTCAGAGGCCTGCCACTTTCGTCGTCTAACAACGCGATTCTGGCCACCAACCACCTGGGCGTGAAATCGTCTGATCCCATCCCTATCTCTTCCAGCGTTCCCAAAGGCTTCCTCACGAATCGCACCTTTCCTGTACCTATGTGCTGCTGAGGCACCGTTACGATCACCAATAACCCCCCCGCTCCCTCCACTTCCTCCTCAAGAACCGTTATCACGAACTGCCCCAGCGTGGATTGTCCCCAAGCAGCCATCAGGCTGAGAGCCATGAGAACCACCAGGGAGACGAACAACATCCGTCTCCCAGCCGCAGTCCCGTTCACACCTCTGAGAACTCGGCTCACCTTATTCATGGTTGTTACCTCCTTTCAAGATTAAGAATCGGTGCCTAAGCGGGAAAGTGCCAACTCATGCCCGTGACGGGCTTTCGCCAGTTCCTCATCTTCCTTAACCTCTTCCAGGAGCGGAATGCTTTGCTCAAAACACGCCTTTGCCCGAGCCGCATCCCCCAAGACCAACCGGACTTCGCCAAGGACACGGCAACTGACACCCAGTTCGAAGCCGGGTCCGATCTCCTGGGCCACCTGCCACGCCTTCAGGGCATATTCCAGAGCTCGTCGCGACTCTCCCAGGGCAAGATAGGCGTCGGCAAGCCCTGAGTAAGCGATGCTCAACATACGCTTGTGTTCGGTGTCTTGAGCCAACTGTGCAAGTCGCTCATAGTAATGAACTGCTTGGCTATGATCCCCAAGCCGATGATAGACCTCCCCCAGGTTATTGTAAGCGTATAGCAGGCCATTCAAATCGCCGATCTTCTTCTGGATCTCCATGGCCTTGCGGTAGTACGATAGCGCCCGATCCAGATCCCCCATCGTACGATAGATCAGACCCAGGTTGCCCACGGCTTGGGCCTCCCACCTCCGCTCGCCCAGTTCGGAGAAGATGCGCCGGCTGTCTTCGAAACGTATCCGTGCCTCTTCTAACTGTCCTTCCTTCCAATCGATCGGACCCAGTCTAAGATCCGTACGGGCTAAAAGGAGCCTGTCTTCCAATTCCTGGGCCATCTTCCGGCTGACGGTGAGACACTCCCGGGCCTGCTCCAGCCGACCCAGGCGGTAGTAATCCCATCCTATATGGTGATAGGCCCTAGCCACCCCGGCCCGGTTCCCCAAGGACTCGCTGATGTCGTTGCTCTTCATGTAATACTCGATCGCCTGCTCATACTCCCCAAGCAGTTCGTACATGTAGCCGATCTTATACAGTAGCTCCGCGTGTTCTTCTTGCTTTGTCGCCTCTTGTAGAACGATTTTATAGGCTTCTAACGCCTGCCGATAGGCCCTCCCCCGCCTATACCATTCCGCCGCCTTCACCGTATCCCCGGCACGCGCATAGTGCTTCCCAATCCGCCCACCGTACTGCTCTAGGCGATCGGCGTAAACCTGCCTCAATGCCTCCCCTACCTGCCGATGGAGCCACTTCCGCCTCGCCTCACTCATTTCATCGTAGTAGACCACTTCCCAGATCTTGTCGTGACTGAATGCGAAGGCATAACCTCCATTGTCGGCTTGTTCCACCAGCAATTGGGCTTGGGTTAACCCTTCTAACGTTTCTAGAGTCGCTAAGGTCGCTCGGGGCGCTTCTCCCTGAGCTCGTTCGAGCAGTTCAAGCTCGAACCGATCCCCGATCACCGCCGCCAACTGCAACAGCCGTCGTTCCTCAGCCTTCAGTCGCATCAACCGTCTCTGGATCACCCCCTTCACCATCTCCGGAAACATCAGCGCCCGTGCCCGATCCTCCGTGGGGATCTTCTCGACGGTGGACTTCCAGGTGCCATCCTCTCCCACCTGTAATAGGCCCTCCTCAAACAGGTGCTGCAACACCGCCACGATGAAGAACGGGTTGCCCTGTGTTTCTTGGTAGATCCGCTCCCGAAACGATCGGTCAAATTGGGGAAACATCTCACTCAGCAGTTGATCCACGGCTTGTTCGGAGAGATGATCCAGTTCATAGCGATGCAGGACTCCTTGTCGTTCTCCATGCTGGATCAATTTGATCAACGGATGGACTTCCTCAACCTCCTCACTGCGGTAGGTCCCGACGATCAAGATCGGGTAGTTGACGAGGCGAGCGCAAAAGAGAGCTAAAAAATCCAGGGTCGAAGGGTCGACCCAGTGAAGATCGTCCAGAAACAGCACCAGTAGTCCCTCAGCTTGGGCCAGTCCGACGAGGAACTGAGTCAGGCCCTCAAATAGATAGTTCCGTTTCAACTCCAGGGGCAAGGACGAATTGTCAGGCAGGTCTGGGACCAGGTCGCGCAGCTCAGGCACCAGGTCAGCCACCTCAGCCAACCACAGCGGGTTGATGGGTTGCAACACTTCGGGAGTGTGAGCCAGCCGAGGCAGTTCCTCTCGGATCGCATCGATCAACGGCTGATACGACAGACTCATATTCAACTCATGACAACGTCCTTCCAAGGCTCGCACTCGATGTTGATGTTGCCCGTAGCGGATGAGCTCTTCGACCAGGCGGGTCTTGCCGATCCCGGCCTCCCCGAAGACCAGAACCATTCTCCCGCTGCCGTTCTTCACCTCCTCTAAATGACTGACCAGTTCCCCATACTCCTGCTCCCGACTCACAAACGGGACCCGTTTCAACAACGTCGGGATCGGGGTGCGCTCCACCACCGAGACCGGCCGGTAGAGGTCATCGATCCCCAAGATCTCCCGATCGAGAATCTGCTGGTAGAGCTGTTGGGTTTCAGGAAGAGGTTCGGTATTCAGTTCCTGCTGTAACAAGGTTCGAAACCGCTCATAGATCCGGATCGCCTGGTCTGGGTCACCGTTTAGATAGTGGTAAAGCATCAATAGCCGGTAGGTCCCCTCGCGATACGACTCGACCGTCAGGATCTGGTTGCAACGGGCGATCGCTCTTCGGTATTGGCCCAAGCGGGCATGGCATTCGGCCAGTTGGGACAGGGCGTCGAGATAGATCTGTTGCCATCTTTCCGAATGAGGGATGGCCCAGTCCTCGTAGCGATCCTCAGCGAGGAATTCTCCCTGGTGGAGAGCCACTGCCTGCTGATATTCCTGAATGGCACCTTCGAATTGGTCCTTTGATTCCAGCTGCCTGGCTTGGTTTAGGTGGCCTTCGAAGGCTTGGGAGTCGATGACACAGTCGGCTTGGGCGTTGAAGCCATAGCCGGACGGACGGGTGAGGATATATTGGGATTGCGGACCGCGTTTGAGCTCGGGCTCCAGGATACGACGCACCCGGGTGATCAGAGATCGAAGATTGTGACGCGCTTTATCGGGATCGGTGTCAGGCCACAGCCAATCGATGAGTTGATCCTGGGTGAAGGGGCGACCGGGTTCGGTGAGCAGGATCTTAAACAGAGCTTGGGCTTTGTGGCCTCTCCAGGCTTCTGGCTGGATTAGCTCATCATTTCTCCAGAGCTGGAACGATCCGAAGAGTTGCACCCGTAACCCCATGATGGGCCCCCGACATCGCGATGGTTCAATATATCTCCGCGTGAAGAGCCGTGTCAAACAAAATGTAACAACCGGTTTGACAATTTTTGACAATGCGCGTTGACAATCTTTCGACCTCCACACGATAGACTTCCTACCGACCTTAGTGAATTCGAATTGGTAAGGAGGTCAAACCATGCACCATCCGGAGTTGTTGTACCAGTTGGTGAAGCAGAGGCACGAGCAACTGCTTCGCGAGGCGGAGGAAAGCAGGATAGCCGCTGAGATACCGCGGAGCTCTCGCTGGCGTGAGTGGGCTGCCCGCTTTCTCGTTGGGTTGGGCCTGCGCCTGACCCCGACCGTCGGTCTGCGGCGGGGAGGTGATGAAGATGAAAAGGCTGCTTAGAGCAAGGGGCATTAGTGTCAAGTGGATTTCTGTGCTGGCGATACTGCTCCTTCTGGGAGGAGGGGTCTTTGTTCAAGCTCAGGAGTCTCAAATGCCTAATGACGAACCAAGTATCGAAACATGGATAAAGCTCCTTTACACATACGGTCCCTTCGCACTTCTCGTGTTTTTTCTCTTTGTGGTCGAGATCAAGGCCCACCGAGCCTGGAGGAATACATCCGAGGCAGGTAAGGTTCCGCTCTTGATAGTCTATCTCGTTACCTGGCTTGTAATCTTTGGCCTCGTTGGCTTTTCCGTTTACGCCTGGTCCCGAATTAACCTCTCCAGCAAGCCCACCTCCACCATCCGGGGCACGTTCGAGAATCTTAAGGACTCAGAAAAAATATTGAGTCGCTCGAAAGACTGGTACCTGCACCGTAACTACGCTGGTGTAGGGGGCCTCTTCGACTATGAGTGGCTTATTGGCACTCCCGAGCAGCTCAAAGACGGCACGATGATGTCTTTCCTGTTTGACCGGAGCAGCCCTGGGTCTGAGTCGTGGACCAAACACAATCTGACTATTCGCCCGAGCTTCTACGACGGCAACATAGTACGCATCGTATACGAACGGGACGAAGACAAGTTGTTCGTAATGTATAGCGATGAAACGAAGGAGCTTTGCCCGGTGAATGGCAGCCCTGACTATCAGGAGAAACTTTGCCCACAGATAGCTAGCAACAGCAACTATGAGGAACTTCCTGCTCTTGTAAATAGAGTCACTGTGGAACGAGCAGGGCTGGTCAGAAGACTCTTCGTCGCAACAGCCTACGCCCAAGAACAGGGCATCCTTCACCCGGAGGAGATTACCAGGTTTGCCTTGCAACTCGAATCCGACGATCTGATCATCCGCCTCGATGCTCGTGCCGACCTTGCGAGCCGAGGTCGAGCGGCGTTGCCCTGGATCCAAGAGGTGTTGGAAAATCCTAATAGCTCCTACCATCTCCTCCTTGGAGTCATCTCTGCGTTGAATCAGATGTCTGATCCGATAGCAGGCACGCTCAGCCCGGATGCCATCGCCGCCATTATTGACTTGAGCCAGCATACAGACTTTAACCTCCGTGCCCAAGCTCGCCACTATATCGATAATCACGGGCTCTAGTACAAGGTGATGGTTTCCGGTCCTTGGACAGGGATGGGAGCCATTTGGGAGAAAAATGGGAGGTTCTCCTGCTATAAAACAACGGGGATTAAAAACTGTGCTAAGCTCCTGACTGATCGGCTCCTGTAAGAGTAGCGGTCAGTCGACACCCCATACGATAACACCCCACATCAACCCTTTCGAGAGTGGAGCCGGTTCATCCCCCTGACGCTGACGGATGGACTGGGTCTCTAAGAAGGGGGCAAGGAGGTGGAGACAATGCGAGCACGACTGTTGAAGGCGTTCCTGATCCTGCTACCCGTGGTCGGTGTGTTGCTCGCAGGGGGAGCTGCGTTAAGGGTCGCGGGCAGTTGAACCCTACTCCCCTTGCTTGATTTGTTACTCCCAGGTGGGGTTCCGATAAGGATCGCTGAATCTGGACAAGGAGGATAAGGTTGTCCAAGGGGGAGAACGGGGGCTTCATACCCTCGTTCTCCCCTCCCCCTGATGAAAGAGGCGCTCAATGTTTATTGATGGAGTCATCCTGGCAATTTTGCTGGCGTGGCTTTCCGGAGGCGATTTCCGCAAGCTGGCCGATATCCCGCTGAAGCAGGTCTTCCTGATCGTCATGGCATTCGGCATCCAGTTCGGGCTCATCTTCTCCCCGGGAAACTCCTTCCTCCAGGCCTACCACCCCTATATCCACCTGGGAACCTACGGCTTGCTCTTTTGGGTGTTGTGGAAGAACTGGCGGGTGGTCGGGATGAAACTGATCGGCTTGGGGCTTGTGTTGAACTTCCTCGTCATCGCCGCCAACGTTGGGAAGATGCCGGTATCACTGACAGCGATGCAGGGTACAGGGCTTGACACACCCACAATCGTACAGTCGCTTCAAAATGGCCAGGACTTTAAGCACACGTTAATGACTGAAGGGACGCGGCTCAACCTCCTGGGAGATATCCTTTACATTCCCCACTATACCTCGATACTCTCCTCAGAAATGTGGGTGTTCAGCATTGGGGATGTCCTGCTTGTGGGGGGCATTTTCCAGATGATCTTCTACTATATGAGACAGGGGAAGGAAGCGAAGGGTCTTTTCCGATGGAGAGGTCAATGGAGCGGATGATACAGCGGTGGCAGAAAATGTGAAACCTCAGGAGGGGGGAAGGTCGATCAAAATTGAAACCCCTCTGTCTCTAAACAACCGGATCGCCCTCATGGTTTCCGATCTCCTGGTGAGGTCAAGGGGATTGCCTCGGAGATCCACAAAGTTCCTCTCACCCAATCCTCCGTTATCGCTGTTTTCGATGAGCGGCTGAAGGTTGCTGATTCTGTTATTTTCAAGCGAAAGCTTTGTCAGGTTCGTGAGGTTAGCCAGCGGCCTTAGATCCGAAATCCTGTTGCCCCCGAGCTCAAGTTCGGTCAGGTTGATCAGCCCGGCCAACGGACTGATGTCCTCAATCCTGTGGTTGTAGTTGAGAACCAGCCCGGTCAGATTGGTGAGGTTGGCCAGCGGCCTTAGATCCGAAATCCTGTTGCCTTGGAGGTCGAGCGCGTTCAGTTCGGTCAGCCCAGCCAGGACGCTGATATCGCTGATCCGGTTGTTCATCAGTTCGAGCCGCTTCAGGTGAGTCAACTTAGCCAGGGCGCTGATGTCGCCGATCCGGTTGCGCTCAAGCTCGAGCCACTGCAGTTGGGTCAGCCCAGCCAGGACGCTGATATCGCTGATCTCATTGAATCCAAGCCAAAGCCCAGTCAGGCTGGTGAGATGGACCAGCGGACCGATATCGCTGATCTTATTGCGCCCTAGGGAGAGCTCCTGAAGAGACGTGAGGTGCTCGATCCCCTGTAGGGACTCCAGATTCCTGAGCGCAGCATTGAGCTTTTCCAGACCGGCAAGGTCCTCTGGTAAGATCTCCTCAGAGAGCTTGCCGATCGCTTGCCGGATGGCAGCTTCGAGATGCTTATCGGGGAAGGTCATTTCTGTCACCTCCTAAAAAACTGGTGAATGTTTCAGCCATTGGAAGTCTTTTCTAAAGCGTATGCGATGGCCTGTTCCAGCGTCATCGCTCGTCCCTCGGCCCACGCCGCCGCAACGCCACGCCCAACCGTAACCCCACCTCACACTCCCCGCTCTGCTCACACCACGCCAGCGCCGCCCGCAGGTTGTCGTGTTCCACCTCCAGCCGATCCAGCCACTCCCCCTGCTCTGGACCACCCCAAAGCTTCGGCTCTGCCTGTTCAGCTAACGCAAGGTAGTAGTCGGCGCGCGTGCGCTGGGTTGCTTCTGCTTCCCCACTCGCCTCCAGACGCTCCAACCCGTATTCCCGAATCGTCTCCAGCATCAAGAACCGCGGCGCTCCCTCCACCTGCTCCTCCTGCCGCAGCAGGTTCTTGTCCACCAGCGAGGCCAATCCATCTAACACGTCCACGTCCAGCTCCAGGTCGCCAGTCCCGTTACACACTGCCTCCGCCACCTCCAGCGTGCAACCACCGACAAAGACCGATAGCCGCTCAAACAACGTCTGCTCGCTGGCGTCCAGCAGATCGTAGCTCCAGTCGATCGTGGCCCGCAGTGTCTGCTGGCGGGCTGGCAGGTCCCGTGCTCCCCCCGTCAATAGTTTGAGCCGGCTCCCGAGCCGCGCCAGCATCACCTGCGGTGGGAGCAGCGTGATCCGGGCGGCAGCGAGTTCGATCGCCAGCGGTAGACCATCCAGGCGGATGCAGATCTCGGCGACCGCTGGGGCGTTCTCGTGGGTGACCGCAAAGTCAGGCTTCACGGCCTGCGCACGATCGATGAACAGACGAACCGCCTCGTACTGCATCAGGTATTCGATAGCCAGCGGACGCTTGCGGTCGGGCTCGGGCAGTGCTAACGGCGGCACTGGGAACACGTGCTCGCCGCGTACGTGGCAGGGCTCCCGACTGGTCACCAGCAGCTTCAGCCAAGCACAGGCCGCCAGCAGCTCCGCTACCTGCGGCGCCGCTGCCACGACCTGCTCGAAGTTATCGAGCAGCAGCAGTATCTGCTTGTCCCGCAGGTGTTCCTTCAGGCTGTCGAGCAGCGGTCGTCCTCCGACTTCAGCTTCCCTGACGCCCATTTTCTGGGCGATGGCGGAGACAACCAGCCCGGGATCGCTGATGGGCGCTAGATCCACAAAGTAAACACCATCCTCGAAATCATCGATTAGATCGGCCGCTGCCTGCAGCCCCAGGCGGGTTTTGCCCGTGCCACCAGCGCCCGTGAGCGTCAGCAGGCGCACCTCCTCGGTCTGCAGGCGTTCTGGACAGCAGCCAGTTCCTTCTCCCGTCCGATGAGCGGTGTGGGCTGTAATGGGAGGTTGTTCGAACGGCTGTCGAGCGACTTGAGAGGCGGGAAATCGGCGGGCAGATCGGGATGCTGCAGTTGGAAAACGCGCTCTGGCAAAGTCAGATCACGCAAGCGAACTTCACCCAGATCCTGCAGGCTTGCTCCCTCCGACAGGGCATCGCGCACCAGTTGCTCGGTGGCGTGAGAGAGGAGTGTCTGGCCGCCGTGTGCCACGGCGAGGAGGCGAGCGATGCGGTTGAGGCAGGCGCCAAAGTAATCGCCGTTGCGCACCTCCGCCTCGCCGGTGTGCAGCGCCATGCGCACCCGCAGTGGGCCGGTCTCTCCCCATGCCTCGGCGTGTAGAGCAAGCTGGGCATCTAAGGCGGCAGCCACGGCATCCGAGGCGGTGATGAAGACCGCACAGAAGCCGTCCCCGACGGTTCTGAACACCTGGCCACTGTTGGCTTCGATGGCGTGACGCAGCAGGGTGTCGTGGCGGGTGAGGGTGATCTCCACCGCTTCAGGATGTTGCTCCCAGAGCTGAGTGCTGCCTTCGATGTCGGTGTACAGGAAGGTGACGGTACCAGACGGCGGGTCGGACATGGGAAACCTCCTGTTATATCGTGCCAAACAGGCTATTCAGTCAGCGCCTGATCCGTTTCTCGCAGACGACGGGATAACTCCTCCAGCATGTACAGCGCGACATCAGGGTAGGATTTGACGATATCTTTCAGATCCCATCTGGCCAACACCAAACATCTCGTCGGTTCGGTGGCGATCACATCGGCGGAACGGGGTCCCCCGTCCAACAGGGTCATCTCTCCGAAGAAATCCCCGACCCCACGTTGGGACAGGAGCCGATCGTCACGCTTAATATCCACTTTCCCCTCAAGGATGAGGTAGAAACCGAGCCCGCTATCCCCTTCCTTGATGATAGGGGATCCCGCTTCAAACTTCTTCTCGTTGGCAATCTTGATGATACTCCTGAGATCCTTCTCTCGACACAGGGAGAAAAGCGGAGTCTGTTTCAAGAATTCAACGATCTCTTCGTCTCGCTTAGCCATTTCCCTATTGCCTCACCCCCTTCGTTTTACTCTACTCTATATGTGATTGGAATCAATACGAACAGGTCTTGCCCTTGACCCATTGGCTCGTTTCTGATATAGTACAGATAGGTTGAGTTTGAAGCAAACATAGCTCAGCGGAGGGTGCTGTATCGTCCAGTCATGTTGGTGTCGTCCGTAGATGTGTTGACCTCCCTTGATGTGTCTCATGTCGTCGTCCACCGTTGACCGGCCACCCTTGTTTGACGATCAATACCCTGAACTGACCGTTGCTCTGAGATGGGATGGAACTGGGTATAGCCTCTACCCAACTCCGGATAGTACGGACACCATCGCAGGTAGGAAGGCTGAGGAGGTGCGAAGTACCATGAAAGGAACCGTTAAGTGGTTCAGTGACCAGAAGGGCTACGGCTTCGTCGAGATGGAAGACGGTCGAGACGTTTTCGTCCACTTCTCTGAGATCCAGGGAGACGGCTTCAAGACGCTCAAGGAGGGCGAACAAGTTGAGTGTGAGGTGATCGAGGAGGGTCGAGGGCCGAAGGCCAAGAATGTCAAGAGAGTGTCTGAGAGCTGGTAGAACTCTGTTTCTGACAGCAGAAGGCATGGAATGGGCCATCGCCGCCGGGCGGTGGCCCGCCATTTTTTGGCCATGCCGGGATGATTCCCTGGTTCCCGCCTCAGGCGTTCGAAATGCGCGACAGCAACTCCAAAGGGTACCGCACGCTCAGCCCCGTCCCTTCTTCCAGATGGATCCGACAGACACTGCTCTCGGTGACGATCACCTCAACCCCCGATTCCACAAACAGCTGAAACAGGGGCTCTCCCACCGCCTGAGATAGCTCGTAGCCCAACGGACCGGTCTTAAGCCCAAAGGTCCCCCCCATACCGCAACAGGTTCCCGTCTCGATCAGTTCCACATCAGCTCCGCAACGTCTCAGCCACTCCATCGCCGGTTTTCCAGCGGTCAGCGGACGCTGGTGACAGGAGACATGGAAGCCGAATCGCTGTCCCTCAAGCGGAGCTTTAGTCTCCTTCCGCTCCCGATGGGACGAGCTGTATTCGCTATCACTATCCAATATCAACAGGTACTCGAACAGCTCGTAGGTGCGATCGGCTACGATCTTCGCATCTTTCCGATCGTTGAGCAGCTTGGGGTAGGACTGTTTGAGACAGTAGGCCGCCGTCGGCTCCGTCGCTACGATATCGAAGCCCTCCTTTGCATAAGGCACCAGCTGCGCCACGTTATAGTCTGCCACCTGTTTTGCCCGATCAAGATCTCCGTAGCCGATGTAGGGATAACCGCTCGATCTCTGAGGTGGCAGCACAACCTCACATCCTAACTTTTCCAGTTGCTCCACCGCAGCCATCCCCACCTCCGGCACGTTGTAGTTTGCGTAGAGATCCACAAAGAATGCGACACGGCGCACCGGTTGGGAGTGGGAAACCCGACCCGATCTCCTCCTTTGTCTCCGTCTGAACCACTTTTCAAAGGTCCGCCGCTTGAACGGGGGCAACTCCCGATGCCGATCGAGACCGATGGCCCGCTCCAGTAACCAGCGGAATGGCCGACTCTTCAGAAACCAATTGGAGAGTGGAGCGGTGGCGCTTCCAAACCTGGCGAAGGCTTCGGCCTGCATCATCACCTGGTTGACCCGGGGCGGCGGATGGCTGGCCATATCTCGGTGCTTGACCTTGGCGATCATCATCGGGATGTCGATCTCTGCGGGGCAGATCTCCATACAGAGCCCGCAGGAGATACAGAGTGACGCGAAGTCGCCCGCTTTTTCCAGACCGTGCACGCCCGCCGTCCACGGAATCCCGATCGGCCCCGGATAGATATGCCCAAACGCGTGTCCGCCAACCACGCCGTAGGTTGGACAGATATTCATGCACGCCCCGCAGCGGATGCAATTGAGGGCATCGCTGAAACGAGCGTCTTCCCGCATTTGGGTGCGGCCGTTGTCGAGGATGATGATGTGAGACTCCCGGGGCCCCCGCCCCTGTCCCTCACCCAACGGGGACCTCCCCGCCATGAGGGTCACATAGGTCGTCAGCAGCTGCCCTGTAGCGCTCAGCGGGTGGGCCAGCATCATCTTGAGCGCGTCCTCGATCGTCTCTACAACCTTCTCCATCCCCATGATGCAGATGTGGACATCAGGGATGCTGGAGACCAGTCGTGCGTTCCCTTCATTGGTCTCGATGACGATCGCTCCGGTCTCAGCGATGGCGATGTTAGCCCCGGTCATCCCGATATCGGCGCTCAGGAAGATCGGCCGCAGGTAGTTGCGCACCGCCTTCATAATCTCTTTGACGTCACTGGAGATCTCCTTGCCGGTGGCCGTGCTGAAGATCTCTGCCACCTCAGCGGCCGTCTTGTGTACGGCCGGAAAAACGAGGTGAAACGGCTTTTCATGGACTTTCTGGATGATCAACTCGCCCAGATCCGTCTCGATCACGTTTATCCCCGCCTCTTCCATCGGGCGATTGACCTCGATCTCTTCGCTGGTGAGCGACTTCGATTTCGTCACCAGCTTGGCACTACGTTCCTTTACGATGTTGAGAATGTATTCGATCGCCGCAGCACCGTCCTTAGCGATGAACACCATCGCACCCCGCTCCTGAGCCTTCTCGGCGAAGCGTTCCACCAGTTCACCCTGTCGGTCGAGGCAGCGGAGTTTGGTCTCCCGGACCTGTTGACGAAACGCCTCCCCCCCGGGCAGTTCAGCGACCGCCTGCGCACGGCTGTTCCGACCGCGCTTCATGGCTCGATAGAGCGCGTCACGCTTCGGCTTTTCTTCCAAAGCCCGATTGATCTTTTCGTGAAGACGGGGATAGCGATCCTCAGGCATGGCTACTCTTATTGCTCCGTTTCTTGCAATACCACTGCATGCGTTTGCTCAGGGCCATGAACCCCCAGTACAAGCTGCATCTCGATATCGCCGGTACGGCTGGGTCCGGAGATAAAGATGACGGTGCAGTTTCGCGGTTGACGTTCGTAGATCTCTCGGAGTCGCGGCGCTACGTCTTCGAGCGTGGCCACCAGATCCTCGGTCCGAATCACACTCACGTGCACTCGAGGCAGGGTCGAGACCAATCGGAAGGCATCGTCTGTGGCCACCTCCACGAGCGTGCCCGTGTCAGCGATCCCGAACGCCGCGGTGTTGACACCCACCTGAACTGCATCGAGAGCCTGCGGCAGTGACGCACCATCAAACGGAGGCTGAACAACCTGGATCCCCGCTTCCACACAGTGTTGTGCGATGGCCCTCTGCAACTCCTCTGGAAGGTCTGCCAGCGCCACGCACGTTGCGTCAGCCTCCTGGAGAATCTGTGAAACGAGCTCGACAACTTCGATTGCATCAGCGGCAAGGTGGACCTTGCCGGCCAGGGATTCGTATTTTTCCTTGAATCGTTGAACCGTCCGGCCAGCGGGTAGATCAGCCATCGACGTCTTTCCCTAACGCGTATGCGATGGCCTGCTCCAGCGTCATCGCTCGTCCCTCGGCCCACACCGTCTCAAACGCTTCCTTGCCTAACCCAGCACGCACGACAGTCACGTTGCGTTCATATTCGGCGCGGTCGACAGGTGGCAGGGGAGCGCTGATGGCTTCGCGCACGGCCTCCGCCACCCCAAACAGCCGCGCTGCCCGCTCTGGTTGCCCGTTTGCACAGATCAACCCTGCCAATCCCTCCAGACTATAGGTCATGCCCTCCTTGTGCCCCAGTTCCTGCTCCAGGGTCAAGCCCTCCTCGTAGAGTTCCACCGCCCGCCCCAAGTCACCCTGTTGGCACACCACCTCCCCCAGGTTGATGAGCGAGATCATGATGCCCCGCTTGTCCCCCAATTCCCGACACAGAGCCAAGCCCTTCTCGTAGAGTTCCGCCGCCCGCTCGTAGTTGCCCTGTTGGTGCGCCAAGATCCCCAAACCATAGAGCGAAAACGCAATGCCTCGCTTGTTCCCCAGTTCCTGATCCAGGGTCAGCGCCTCTTCGTAGAGTTCCACCGCCCGCCCGTAGTCACCCTGGCTAGTTGCCACCCACCCCAGGTTGTCGAGCGAGGCCGCGATGCTCTGCTTGTCCCCCAGTTCTCGCGACAGGGTCAGGCTCTCCTCGAAGAGTTCTGCCGCCTGCCCCACGTCACCTTGTCGCGGACCAAACTAAAACCCAGCTTGTTGACCAACACCCGCACCTGTTCCCAACCG
>JBHIAT010000044.1:0-22310 GCA_046758705.1 Bipolaricaulia bacterium | reverse complement strand
AGGCTACCTCACTCCTTTTACAGGCCCCGGACTTGAGTCCGGGGTAGTTGACCTGCTGTTATCGATTATACACGATACACCTTTAGTGTAGCGGAAGCGAAGATCGATATCCAACCCTTGACGCCACCGGATACCAGGGTATATAATTTTAAATAGAGTTATATAGCTGATACAGAAAGTATAAAGTATGAGAAATGATCCTCTGGAGTAAGCCACAGGAAGTTGAGAAGCGCTTTCATGAGCACATCGAGCTTGTCGAGGAGGTACTCAACACGTTCAAGCAGGCGCTCGCCACCTACCTCACCACCGATGACATCGATCGTGCCAACCAGCTTGCCTACGAAGTCCACAAGCTCGAAGGTCGCGCCGATGATGTTCGCAGAGCCGTAGAGACAGAACTGCTCAGCGGTGCCCTGCTCGCCAGCTTCCGGGGTGATCTGCTCAACGTCATCGAAGGGACCGACAAACTTGCCAACAAGGCCGAGTCGATCCTCGACTTCCTGCTGTTGCAGCGCGTCTCAGTTCCCCAACCTCTAACATCGCTTGCCCTCGACATCACCGATCTGTCGCTCGAGATCTTCACCGAGGTCAAGGAAGCGCTCCACTCCCTGTTTCGCGATATGAACGAGGCGCTCTCCCACACTCAGAAGATCGAAAAGTTGGAGAGCCAGGTCGACGGGCTGGAGCGGGAGTTCATCCAGGAACTGTTCAAGATGGATATGGAGCTGGCCGAAAAGATATTGGTGCGCGAGTTTGTGATACTACTGACCGATATCTCTGACCGAGCTGAGGATCTATCCGACCAGATCGAGATCCTCGTCGCCCGCCGTAAGGTGTAAGCACAAGGCCGACGTTATCCGATGAAACCGAAACCGAAGCTGAAGCTGATGTTCATCTGTGTCGGAAACAGCTGCCGTAGCCAGATGGCGGAGGGCTTCGCCCGACATCACGCCGGCGATCGCATCGAGGTTGCCAGCGGTGGCACCGCCCCTGCCGGATACGTCAGCCCAAATGCGGTCGCGGTGATGCGCGAGGTCGGGATCGATATTTCCAGCCACCGTTCTACAGGGATCGATTCGGAGGCGTTGCTGGAGTATGACTATGTGATCACCATGGGCTGCTCCGATCGGGATGTCTGCCCGGCGGACTTCACCGGCGTATCCCGGGACTGGGGGATCCGCGATCCGGTCAGCCGCCCGATCGAGGTCTTTCGCCACGTGCGAGATGAGATCGAGATGAAGGTGATGGCACTGCTGGAGGAGATTCTGGGAGAGGGATGAGGTTCTCGGCTCAGGCTCCGGGTATGGGACTGGAGGCATTAAGGGCTGTCTCGGCGATGTTGGCCCCATAGTCCTTCGCCCGTCCGAGGCTGTCGGTGACGATCCCCATGAGCAACGAGGAACTGGGGTCGAGGTCCTGGAGCATCTGGTTCACCTGCAGCAGTTTTTCGTCCACAGCCGGACTGAGTTCCAGTGCCTGGTTGGCCAGCTCTGCGTTACGCTTCCGCAGCGCACGCATCGAATCGTCGATGACCTGGATCACTTGGTCGGTGACCGCCTCGACCTCGGCCGCGATGTTGCGGGAGACGGTCGTTTCCAACCGGTCGACAATGTGCGCGATCTTGACTCCGTGATCGGCGATCCGCTCCAGCTGGCCGGTTGCTGTATGATAGGCCAAGAACTCGACCGCCCCGATCCCTAACTTCTGTTCGGCGAGGAGATCGCGCAGCACCGAACGGAACTGACGTGAAATCATCAAGCAGAGGCGATCGACGTCGTCATCCCGATCCCGGACGTCGCGCGCCAGCTCCCCGTCCTTGGTGCCGAGTGCGTTGACGGCGTCCTCGAACATGGACTTGGCGATGAGGTAGATCCGGTTCACCGTCTGGGGGACCGAAAGTTCCGTGAGATCGAGCAGATTGTGGATGACGATCGAATCTCCGGATTCCTCCATGATCTCGGGTCCGATCAGCCACTGGGTGACACGCCGTACCGTCTGACGTTGTTCTGAGGTGATCCGTTCCCCCCGTACCTCGATGATGTCGAAGCCGGAGATGTACATGGAGATGATCTCACGTCCCAAGATGGCATCGAACTTGCCGCGTACATCCAAAATCCCCCGTGATGGCCGATCTTCGATCACCGGTTGAAGAATCATCGTTCCGGCCGCCTGAGGGATCAACCGGACCGGAGCCCCGGCCTCCAGACCGACTTTCTCGGCCCAGGCCTTGGGCAGAGTCACCATGAACGTCGACCCGCCGGTGATCTGCACCTTCCTTGTCTCCATTGTAATCTTCCCAATATTACATAATTCTCTGAGAGATAACAAGATTATAAGGAGCGATATAAGCTATGGAGAGACCGAGGTTCGGGGTCGAAATATCCTCGGTCACGGGTTATAATTATCATATCAGTTGACTACTGTAGGAAGGTTTCATGGAAGCTCGTCTCAGCAATCAAGTATACCAAAGCTTAAGGGCGGTTTACGATGCGATCGATATTTCGAAATATCAGCGGCTTCATACGATCGTCGATCAGCTCAGCGGGCTAGGGGTGGAATGTGAGCCTCGGCTTAAAGAGCAGCTCAGCCGCATGGACGCGGCGATCGACGAGTGGTTGGCTAATGGCTCTCTGTCGACCGACGTGCAGAAGAAATGCAAAGAGATCCTGTGCTACAACACCCTCTCGGAGGTGGAAGCGGCGTGTCGGCTGCTGGATCGAGGAATTCATCCGATCCGCCTGATCGTCACCGACGTCGATGAGACGTTGCGGTGGCTGCGCGGCACCGACAACGAGATCCCCGAGGCGACGATCTTCGCTCTGAAGCGGCTCTATCATCGATATCCCAAAATGCGGTTCATCATCAACACCGGTCAGACGCTCGAGAACATCCAGGGTTTGATCATCCAAGCGTTCGGTCGAGAGATGGTTGGCTCAGGGCGATTCTCGATCATTTATGAGCAAGGGGCGGGGATTTTCACGCCGGGTGGAGAGAAGATCCTGCTCTACGCTGAGTTGGATGAGAAGGTTCTCAATCTATTCGACCGGGTGGAGAAGCAGATCTCTGAGTTGGTTACCCGAGAGCTCGCTGGCGGCTATCGAGACTTTCATCTTAAAGGGAGTGAGTTCAACATCACGCTGAAGCCCAACGATCCAGACGGATCCCAGAGGGCGCTGGAAGCGAGCGAGACGATGATGAGAGCGCTACTGAGGGGGTTGGCCACAGTGGCGGCGGAGACCATCGGGGAGGAGCCCAACGAGGTGTTGAACGAGCTGACGGCCCATTACCGTCGCAACTATCCCTGGCTGAACGAGATTCTGGAGCCATCGAGGAGGAGCCCTGTATCGGTCTCGGCCGCGTTGGAGGCATTGCTTGACGAGATCGATCTGATCTACTTCCCGGCGGACGCGGTCGGGCTAGTCCCCAAGGAACTGAACAAGGCCGCCGGTCTCGTCCGGGCGATCGAGGCACTGAAGATCGAGCACCCTTGTGCCGCCATCCTCGGCGATCATCCGGCCGATCTAGAGATGATGACCCTGGCGATGGACCGAGGGTGGGGGATCCCCTGCTGCCCGGATGAGGCGTCTGAAGCGGTCCTCGATTTCGTGAGACGCCAAGACGGGATCGTCTACCGGCAGGGTCAGGCCGCGTTCGTCTTTAATGCTGTTTACGCCTTCAACCTGCTGCGATCGAAACCTGAGCCTGAATACAGGAGGAACCCTTGAAAGTTCTTCTCTGTATTTCAATAGATCCATGACCGAGATCACCGTTTACAGCAAGCCGTATTGCCCCGTGTGTCACAAGGCGGAGCGGGTGGTTCGCAGTCTCCAAGGAGAGTTCGATTTCGGGCTCAAAATCGTCGATATCACGAAAGATCCCAAGCTCTATGAGAAATACCGGTACGATATCCCGGTGATCGCCGTTGACGGCGTCGATCGCTTCTTGGGGGCGGTCGATGCAGCGGCGCTTCAGGAGTTGCTCACGCTTGACAGAGAGTAGGGAGGTGTGGTATGATAGCAAAAACCAGTATGAGGGAGGTGTGGGCATGCATAGTGGACCGCAGCACCTGAAGGAGAATCTCACAAGCAGCATCTCAACTCGATTCTTCTGGTTTGTCTTCTTTGCCTCCTATTTTGCCCCGCAAGGGGCATAATTCACCAACCTCCGATTCCGCCAAACTCTTTTTGAAGTGTTCTAGGACAAAAGCGGTGTATGTCCATGTTCTTCCATCTGTCAGAGACCGAAAGGGGGGTTCAAGAAGATGGTTGTGGTGATGAAACCGAACGCGACCGAAGTGCAGATCGAGGCGGCGACCCATAAGTTGAAGGCATTTGGGTTTCAGGTTCATCGGGTGACGGGGGTGACCCGAACGATTCTCGGGGCGATTGGCGAACCAGAGGGGGGCGACGCCCGGGAACTCGAGGTGCTTGACGGCGTCCACGAGGTGCTGGAGATCACCGAGCCCTACAAACTTGCCAGCCGTGGATTCAAACCGGAAGGGACGGTCATTGAGCTTGACGGTGTCCGGATCGGCGGTGATGAGGTGGTGATGATGGCCGGTCCGTGTACGATCGAGAGCGAGGAACAGATCCAGGCGATCGCCCGAATCGTGGCTGCGGCAGGGGCGAAGGTACTGCGGGGTGGGGCGTTCAAACCGCGGACTTCCCCCTACAGTTTTCAGGGTCTCGGGGCGGCAGGCCTACGGATGATGCGGGAGGCGGCCGATGCCCACGGTCTGCTGATCGTCACCGAGGTTCGGGCGGTCGACCAGGTGGCGCTGGTCGCCGAGTATGCCGACATCCTGCAGATCGGCACCCGGAACATGCAGAACTACGATTTGCTCAAGGCGGTTGGCAACGTTGACCGACCGGTCCTGCTCAAACGCGGTATGGCGGCGACGATTAAGGAACTGCTCATGGCTGCTGAGTACATCATGGCCGAGGGGAACGAGCAGGTCACCCTGTGTGAGCGGGGGATCCGCAGCTTCGGCGACCATCACCGGTTCCTACTCGATGTGTCAGCGATCCCGGCGATCAAAGAGCGATCTCATTTGCCGATCATCGTCGATCCGAGCCACGCGGCGGGGATCCGAAAACCGGTGATGGCACTCGCGCGAGCTGGGGTGGCGGCCGGGGCGGATGGACTGCTCGTCGAGATCCATCACGATCCGGGGAACGCATTATGTGACGGCGCTCAGGCGCTCCTTCCCGAGGATTTCATCCGGCTGATGGATGAACTGGGACGGATCGCCGAGGTGATTGGCAGGCGGATCACCCGTCGCCAAGTTGAGGAGGCCACTGTATCATGACATGACAGGGACAGGGGGGCTATGTCTCGTATCTGTTCACTCTGAGGAGAACAGCCATTGTTCGTAAAGCGGATCGAGTTCCTGACCCGAGATCTGTTCGAAGATCTTCAGGAGATCTGTGCTGGTGGCGATCCGGTACTTGAATTGTTGGTAGTAGGTTCGCAGGCCCTCATCAAAGGCCGCATCCCCGATCTGCTCGCGGATCGCGCGGTAGAAGAGCGCGCCACCATAGTAGACAACCGGTGTATAGCCACCTCGGGCGAACTCGGGAGCAGGGGCAGTGATCGGCTCCTGTATTCCCCGGGCGCGTATATCCTGGTAGCGCTGACTGAAGAAGCGAAAGGTATCCTGTGCTGCACGGGCTCCGAATACCTCCTCGAGGTAGACGACCGAGGTGTAGGTGGCCAGTGCCTCATCGAGCCACGGCTCTTCGATGACGTCGTTTCCCAAGACACCGTACCACCACTGATGCGCGACCTCATGAGAGACGAACATCTGGAGCGTGAAGTTGTCGGGGTTCTGGTAAAGCGGTTTGGCGATGAGCACGATCCCCGGATACTCGACCCCCAGGGAACGGCGGACCGGAAGCTCGACGATATCCAGTTCCTTATACGGATAGAGGCCGAAGCGTCGGTTGAAGAGTTCGAGCGCTGCGACCCCGATCTCCAGCACTCGGCTCCCGCCCGACGCATCCTCGGGCAGAAAGTAGGCGTTGACGACCGTGTCGCCGACCTGTTCGCTGAGCACGGAGAGTCGGTCTCCCACTGCGATGAAGAAATCTCGCATCGGGCCACTGACGTAGCGATGTGTCACCGTCCCATTTCCGTTTTGGCTTGCCTCCATCTCGATCCCTGATGCGGCAACCTGGGCGGTCTCGGGGACGGTGATCGACACCTCGTAGAGACCGACATCACTGTAAACGGCATCGCCTGGGCCGCCGACCGGGTCCAGGTTCCAGCCATCGTCGTCGAGGACGGCCAGGATCG
Organism: Bipolaricaulia bacterium; assembly: GCA_046758705.1. GTDB lineage: Bacteria > Bipolaricaulota > Bipolaricaulia > JBHIAT01 > JBHIAT01 > JBHIAT01. The sequence goes on along the minus strand of JBHIAT010000044.1, from coordinate 16,016 downwards.
GGTAGCCGTTGGCCAGGGTGAGCAGGCCGTTAAGCTGGCTGTAGACTCCGTAACCGATCCCCTCACCTCGTAACGCGTTGGCCACCCTACCCGTGAACACTGCCTCCAGCATCAGTTCCTCTCCCGGCGCCAACGGCTCGGGGAGCGGCACCCGGACTGCCGTTCCATCGATCTCCAACTGGAACCGAACTGGTTGCCCGTCGAGCCGGATTTCGGTCACCGTGAGCCGACCGTTGCCGTAGCCGGCTCCCCCGTTGGGGTAGAGACGGAGGTAGAGGTCTTTAAGGGAAAGTTTCTCATGATTGGTGAACAGGATCCGCTCCCGACCGGTGAAGTTTGGCCTCACTCTCGCTTCCAGATCGATGGTCATCTCGATCCAGTAGCGGGGCAGATCGCCCAGTTGGTCCAAGTCCCTTTGGGCGGTGGGGATCATCGCGACCCGATGAACGTTGACTGGCGCAGCACTGGCGCTGAAGGGAGAGAGGGAGGTGATCAGCAGGATGACCCACAATGGCCAGGTAATGAATTTATGATACCACATTATTGCCGTGCTTATCTTGGTACATCTGTCGATCTGCCTCGGCGAGGACCCCCTGGGCTTCCCGCTCATCATCCCAAGGCCAGCAGGCGAAGCCGAGGCTCAACGTGGGACGCAGGTGACCCAACCCTGGCTCCGCCTGCCAGGTGGCGATCCGCTCGCGCAGCCGGGTGGCGACCTGGTACGCCCCATCATGATCTGTCTCGGGCATCATCACCAGGAACTCATCCCCACCGTATCGAATCACCATATCGACCCCCCGAACCTGTCGTTGCACCAGGTCAGCCACCTGTTTGAGCACCCGATCCCCCATCTGATGGCCGAACTCATCGTTGATCTGTTTAAACCCGTCCACATCCAGCAACAGGAGGGAGATCGGGTGCTTGTATCTTCGAGACCGGTTCCGCTCCCGGACGATGATCTCGTTAAAGAAATGGCGGTTGTAGAGCCCGGTCAACTGATCCTTTCTGGCCATCTCCTTCAGTCGTTCCCGCTCTCGGACGCGCTCGATCGCGAGGTTGATCTCCGGAACCAGCTTACTGACCCGACTGACGTCCTGCTCATCGAACGCGTTCGGATCGGTCCGATGACAGAGGTTGAGGTACCCGATTACCCTCCCTGCTTGTTCGATGGGGATCGATATCGAGGCGGCGAATGGCTCAGCTGGCTCCCCTGAGGAGAATCGGTCGAGCTCCTGTGGAGTCAACTCGACCGTTGCTCGCAGTTCGAACTCTCCGTTTTCCTCATCTAGAAGCGTAAAGAAGCCACATTCGGCACCGGGTACGAGTTCAATCCCACATTGCAGGGCGATGTTTAGCAACTTCTCCAGGTTCGCCGCCTCGTTGAGGGATCGGATGACTTTGTTCAGATATTCTAAATCCTCGAGATGGACGTTCTCGAGGAGGATGGCTGTCTGGCCGGCGATGGCGGTCACCATTTTTTGATCTTCGTCAGTGAACCCCGGCCTATCTCGTTTGTTGATGAGCTCGATCGCTCCGATCGTTCGGTTCTTCAGCTTCAGTGGGACGCACAGGACGTTTTCGGTCTGGTAACCGATGCTCTCATCCATCTTCCGGTAGAACCTGGGATCCTCCTCGGGATTGCTGATATTCAAGGGTTTGCCGTTGCGTATCACCCAGCCGACGATCCCCTGGTTCACCGGCATCCTCTGCCCTTCGAGCATCCCCTTCATCCCACCGCTGACGGTCCTGAAGACCAGCTGGTCTGTTTGCTGCTCATCGTGGATCACGATCGAGCTGCCGTCCGCTCTCAGCAGGTTATCGATAAGCCACAGAGTCTCCTCCAGCACGTGGCCCGGGGAGATCGATCGTTCCAGCAACCGGCTGATCGCCTGGAACACCTTAATCTGATCTCGGTAGAATCGAATATCGTCGCTCATCCCCCCTCACTTCCTCCTTCTGGGATCATCCGTAGCGTTTCCTGAGGATCCAGGTTGCTTCGGACTGGGCGTGAAGCTTCAGATACGCCTCATCGATCGGGATGGGGTTGGTGCTTGTCGGGGCGAAGCCGATCTCATGTTCCGGCGGGTATTTTTTGAAAACGTCGATTCCACCGGCTTCCGGGAGGGCGAACTCCATAACGAGTTGATCGACCTGGGTGCAATAGAGATACGGCAGGATCGGTCCGTAGTCTCCTGAGGCGAAGTTCACCCGTTCGCGGTTGCCACGGCAGACATGGAGCGCCGTCTTGATGCCGTCGAGGCCGTCCACGACCTGGTTGAGGCTGTCGATCGCCAATTCCAGTTCCTGTTGGAAGATCGGAATGACCGCCTTGATGAACGCCTCCCGGGTGGGATAGGCATCTTGGGAGTAGTTTGGGTGCCACAGGCGATTGGCGACGAGGTAGGGGGAGGGCAGAGCGACCTTGATCGGGTGAGCGGCGTGGTGTTTCAAGAACCGGGCATCCTCGGCCACGATCGGTCGCCGGTAGCGGATTTTTCGCGTTACGACCGCTTGAGGAAATGGCTTGAGTGTCCAGCGCTGTGGTGCCCGCTGTTGGGCGGTAGGGCTCGACTCGGCTGGTGTGTCGAACTGCCCGGTGGTAAAGCCATCAACCCGCTGGGCGAACACCTCAAAGTAGCCGAGTCGACGCCATTCACCGTCGGAGAGGATGTCGACCCCGGCAGCCTCCTGGAGGGCGATCGCAAATGAGACGGCCTGATCCAGTGCCCGGTCCAGTTCCACCTCATCGAGTTCACCGCGCTGATGTCGTTCGAGGAGATCGAGCAGCCAACGCGGTCGGGGCAGACTTCCGACAACACTGGTAGGGAACAGTATTCTGTCGCCCATCCTGTCACCTCTTGCTTGCTCTCATCGGATTAAGGCAATTTTACCAGAGAATTCTCGAACGAGCAATTTGTTGGCCGAAGTAAAAGGCGGTCTTCATGGTGAAATTTCGGGGAGACGCTTGGTTTCAGGTTTCATACCGAGATATCCCGTCTTTGGAACGCGAACCAGGCGAGTGCGAACGTGACGACAGCGACGCCGAGCAGCACGCCGAGGTCGACGATAGCGAGCCCGCCACGATTGAGGATCTCCTGCGGTTGATAGTAGTGGAAGATCGATATGTTTTTCAGAAACTGAGCTGGCTTCCACAGCTGGGCGAGGAAGTTGAGCAAGAACAGGAACACAGTCAGTCCGGCGGCGAGTGGGATTGCCTGACCGACGCGCACAGAGACGGCTGAGAAGAGGAACGCGTATCCCCCGATCGCCAGGAACAGGAAGAAGCCGTTGATTGCGACCAGGGCGAAGCCGGACAGGTCCGGTGTTGTTTCGGTATTGACGGTCACCGTTCCCAGGGCTGTCCCGACCCACATGGCTATCATGAGGACGATCAGTCCAGCGATCACCGCAGCGGCGCTGCTGGTTAGCATCTTATATCGTGGGATCGGTCGGGCGAGTAGCAGGCGGATTGTCCGGCGTTCAATCTCACCGGCAAGCGCCCGGACTGCCAGCGCGATGGCGAACGCGCTCAGGGTGATCAGGACGAGCGGATGGCTGTAGCCGATTGCCAGGAAGCCGTCGAGAGCCAACATCTGTGTCAACTGCCCGCCCAGAAGCGCCCGAATCGCTGATGGCAGAGCATCGAGATAGACTGTGAACTCTTCCCCGATGGAGGGGGAGAGTGCGACAAACATATACTGGAACCCAGCGAGAAAGACGGCCGAAGCCAGCAGGATGAACCGGCTCTTTTTGAGATATTTTCGAAGCAGCGTCAGGTTCATGTTTCCTGTGCCTCTCCCCCGCGGTAATACTCGAGAAACACCTCTTCCAGACGGGCACGTTCGAAGACCAGGTCTTCGACATCGTAGCGGGCGAGCTCTCGGATGAGTGGGCCGGCATTCCCCCGGACGAGCAACCAGACGTGATGATTCTCGATTCGTTCGATGGTAGCGCCGGGCAACTGGATCTTGTCGATCTCTACCCCTGGAGCGAACGTGACCTCCATGCGCCGCACCTTGCGACGCTGCAGCGTTTCCACCCGATCAATCGCCACCAACCGTCCGTCACGGATCATCGCCACCCGGTCGCAGACCCGCTCCACCTCGGATAGGATATGGGAGGAGAGGAAGATTGTCCGGCCGTGGTCCCGGCACTCATCCAGGAGTTCGTAGAACACGTGTTTCATCAGCGGGTCTAGCCCCTCGGTTGGCTCATCCAGGATCAGGAGTTCGGGATCATGCTGAAACGCCTGGATGATCCCGAGTTTCTGGCGCATCCCCCTGGAGTAATCGCGGATCCGGCGGCCGAGATCGCGCTGGCTCAGCTTCAGCCGGTCGGCGAGTTCATCGCGCAGGGTTGGAGTTTGTTGGGGCTGCAGCTGATCCATGAAGAGGAGGAACTCCGCGCCGGACATCCCTTCGTACAGACTGAGCGCCTCGGAGAGGACTCCGAGTCTCTCCTTGATGGCGACAGCATCTTGCCATGTGTCCAGTCCGAAGATCGTCGCCTGTCCACGAGTCGGACGGATCAGGCCGAGCAGCAGGCGTACCGTTGTCGTCTTTCCGGCACCGTTTGGTCCGAGAAAGCCGAAGATCTCGCCGGTTTGGATCTCGAGGTTGAGGTCTTCCACACCGCGCGTCGGTCCGTAGAACTTGGTCAGCCTCTCGGTTCGAATGATCTCCATCATTCTGGCTGCGTCAAGATAATTTCCCTGAGTATGACCTCGATCTCCACGGTACGATCATATCATACACCGGCCAGGACAGAATCGGCATTGTCCTGAGGATTATACCCCAGAATCTCCCGTACATGGGAGATATCCCAAAACTGGCGAGTGTTATTCGAGACGCCATAGAAAATTTCGAAGATAAGCCCCTCGACCTCGACACACCGCTCCACTAGCTGGGCGAGATCGCGGTGGCTGAGCCAGGTGGAACGAAACCGCTCATCGCGAGATGGATCATTGTCCCTGAGCACCGAACCGATCCGAAGGCAGATCACTGAGATGCCGTACTCCTCGGCATAGAACCGGCCCAATGCTTCGCCGAAACACTTACTCACTCCATAAAGGCTATCCGGTCGGATCGGGACGGTGTGATCGATCTGGGGCGGGCGCTCTCGCCGGTATAGGGGCGGATCGACCCGTTCATACATCCCGGTGACGTGGTTCGAGCTCGCATAGATGATCTTATTGACGCTGGCCCGCCGGGCGGCTTTAAAGACGTGATAGGTGCCGATAATGTTGTCGGGGAGAAGCATTTCCCAGGGGGTTTCCAGCCCGGGGTCGGCTGCCAGATGGACCACCGTATCGATCCCTGAGAACACATCTGATATCGCGTCGAGATCAGAGATATCGGCCACGATCGTATCCTCTCCGGCGATCGCCGTACGATCGAGCAAGCGCAGCTCATATTTGTCTCTGAAGTGATTGACGAGCAGTCCGCCGATCAGGCCGGCCGCCCCGGTGATCAGTAAGGATCGTCTCGACATAGCTTTCACACGTCCTATCTTTTCTCATTCCCATTATGATAAAGAAAGAGTTGGTCGGCAAGCGTTGCTGGAGCCTAAGTTTAAGCGGAAGTCCGTGATATAATGGATAATAGAGTACTATGATCGAGATCGACGGCTCACGCGGTGGGGGGTCCGTTGTCCGGATTGCGGTCGGACTCGCGGCGGTGATCGGGGTGCCGGTGCGCATCATCCACATCCGACGGACACGGCCCAAATCTGGGCTCCAGCACCAACATCTTGCCGGGATCAAAGCGGTCGTTGAACTGTGTGCCGATCGAGTGGTGGGTATGGAGTTCGGTTCGGAGACCGTCGAGTTCTACCCCGGTGAGATCCGCAGGAAGACGATCTCGATAAAAATTCCCACGGCCGGGGCGATCGGGCTGGCACTCCAACCGATCCAGCTTGCTTGTTTAAAAGCAACAACACCGGTCGCGGTTCGGATCAACGGTGGTGCAACATTTGGCAAGTGGGCGCCACCTGCACCCTATCTAACCTACGTGAAGTTTCGCATCCTCAAACGATTCGGGCATCGATCCAAGCTCCATGTGGATCGGGATGGATTCTATCCTAAGGGTGGGGCTCGGGTGATTGCCCGGTTCTATCCGCCCGAGGCCAAGCACCGGGTTGATCTGGAGGAGCGGGGAAAGCTGTTGCGAATCCGGGGTCGCTCGCTCGCCTCGACCCACCTGAAGAACGCGAAGGTCGCCGAGCGCCAGGCACGCGCTACCCGCCAGACGTTGGTCGATCGGTTTTCAAATCTGCAGGTTGGGGTCCGTGCCGAGTATCGGGACACGGCATCGCCGGGATCCGGGATAGTCCTGTGGGCCGAGCATGAACGAACCGTGATCGGTGCTAGCGCTCTTGGGGAGCGAGGAAAACCCTCCGAGATTGTTGGGCAGGAGGCCGCTGAGGATTTAATTGAGGAGCTTGTCTCTGGGGCGACGCTCGACCGCCATATGTGTGACCAGATCCTTCCATACATTGCGATCTTCGGTGGTGCGTTCCACTATCGGGAAATGACTGATCACATGCGGGCAAACATCGAGGTCATTGAGACGATTCTAGGAAAGCAGTTCGAGGTTGATGAACACACAATACGATCTTGAGTACATAATATTCGGGATATACCGAGTTGAAACGTTGGTTTAGACCAATAGCAGGATGATCAGAAGGCCCATTGCCCAGGTGATTGCTAACATCCTTACATTGATCGTGGTGATCCAGAGGTCGCTCAATAACCTCAAGATCAGGATGGTCGAGATAATTCCGATTGAAGCTCCAAGATAGACTTGGTTTGCGAAGATCATCCGAGCCCCTAAAAAGATGGCGGAGAAATTGACGATACCCAGCGTTACCAGTAATGCCTTGCCATTAGAATCGAATCGCTCTTTTTCCTTCAGGAGTTGCGGGCTGATCAGTGGGGTGATCGCACTGGGCATTCCGATCGACCCCATGATCGTCAGTAGGATCATGCCAAGATACGATTTGAGCATCCGTGCGCCCCGTAGATGTTTTACGATATTCCGAGGGTGGTTTCAAGGCCCTAGTGTTTGGTGTTGGACTCTGTGCTGTCGCTTGCTATTATAATGAACTGAAGGAGTGATCTTGGATGGGGATGAGACGACCGATCGTCGTGGCCAATTGGAAGATGTACAAGACCCATCGTGAGGCGGTCGATTTCGTCCGCGATTTCAAACGACGGATAGAGGGAATCAAAGCTACGGAGATGACGATCGCACCGCCGTTCACCTGGCTTGAAGCCGTTGGCAAAGAGCTTGAGGGGACGGAGATCCGGTTGGCGGCTCAGAATGTCCATTTCGAGTCTGAGGGCCCATATACTGGGGAGATTTCTCCCATGATGCTCGTGGAATTAGGGTGTCGTTATGTGCTCGTCGGTCACTCGGAACGGCGCAGGCATTTTTGTGAGGATGCTGAGCTTATCAAGAGGAAACTTCATGCCGTCTTTGGAGTTCAGCTTATCCCTATTTTCTGTATTGGTGAGAGCCTAGAGGAACGACGTCGTGGAGTTACAGAGAGGGTGCTAGAGCGCCAACTGAAGATTAGTTTGATGGATTTGGAGATTGATCAGGTGGCGCAGATGGTCATCTCCTATGAGCCAATCTGGGCGATTGGGACGGGTGAGACGGCGGTTCCGGAGGATGCTGACAGGGGTGCTGCGTTTGTGCGCAAAGTAATCACAGAATTGTATGGTCGGGAGGCCGGCGAATCGATCCAGATCCAGTACGGCGGGAGCGTGACACCGGAGACTGCGGCGGAATTGATTGAGCAAGCGAACGTGGATGGATTTTTGGTAGGGGGCGCCTCCCTGGATCCGTCCCGATTCGCCGGGATCATCGAAGCCGTGGAGATGGGTGTGGGGGAAGAGGTTGGATCGGATTAGCTGTTCAATTCAATTAGGGAGATGTTGAGATGATATTGATGACCGGGGGCACGGGATTTGTCGGCTCCTATTTGGTCAAGGCCCTGCGAGAGGACGATTGCAAAGTGCGGGTGCTGGTGCGAGAGCACTCTGACACGAAAACCCTAAAGGAGCTTGGGATCGAACTTTCGGTGGGTGATGTGATCGATCCGGCGAGCCTGGATCCGGCTGTGGATGGTGTTGACACGGTGATCCATCTGGTTTCGATCGCTGAAGAACGTGGGGCAGCCCGGTTCGAATCTATCTGCTGGCGCGGGACGGACAACGTTGTCGAAGTGGCGAAGGCGGCCGGGATCCAGCGGATGATCCATATGAGCGCGTTGGGGGTAGAACCTGATGAACGCTCCGCGTATTTGCTCAACAAGTGGAAGGGTCAGCAGACCGTTGAGAATAGTGGTCTTGATTACACGGTCCTTCGACCATCGGTGATCTTTGGTAAGGGGGACGGGTTCTTTACGAAACTTGCCAGTGTGATTCGGACGAGCCCCGGGATTATGCCGATTATTGGCAGTGGCGCTTCCCGGTTTCAGCCGATCTGGATTGAGGATGTGATTCGATGCACACTGAGCACGCTGCAGAACGAAGAAGGGAAGTTTTCCAAAAAGACACTTGAGCTAGGTGGGAGTCGGATCCTGACGTTTGAGGAGATTGTCAACGTAGTGATGGAGGCGATGCAGGTGCGCAAGCCGAAGGTCCACTTGCCGGCAGGTCTGGTGAGTTTCGGAAGCCGAGCGATGAAGGCAGTTGGTATCCCGTCCCCAATCACCCCCGAACAGGTTTACCTCGTGGGCAAGGATAACGTGACGGAACCCGTCGACAGTGTCGAACGTCACTTCGGGTTTGAACCGAGAGGGTTGGAGGCCAAGCACCTGGATTACCTCAAGCAGATCTGAATCTCCATGCCCTGATCCTTAAGGCCTTCAGGAGGATCTTGATGAAGCTCATCGCTTATTCGAAAGCGTTATACGCCACCTGGATCTATTATAGCCCCGATCGGTTGTTATTCGATGCCGGGGAAAGTGTGAGCAGCATCCTGGGTAACAAATCGTTTGCGATCCAGCGTGTTTTCCTATCGCACGGCCATACCGATCACGTCGCCGGTATTTTGGGATTGATCAACATTCGGAACAGCGGTATGGGCGATACCGAAAAACCCCTTTATGTCTACTACCCGCGGGGGAACTACCACATCCTAGAATTGATAAACTACATCAAGCAGACCAATCGGCATTTACGCTACCGACTGGAATGGATCCCCTTGGAGGCCGGGGACCGAGTGGAGATCTTCGACAAGGGACAAAATCGACGGACGGTGGAGATATTCGAGACGGTTCACACCCACAATGAAATCTCCCTGGGTTACACGGTTCTTGAGGAACGGACCCGATTGAAGGCTGATTATCAGGATTTAGCACAAGATGAGATCATGAGGTTGATCCGCGAGGGAAAGCGGGATGAGATCACCGAGGTCTACGAGCAGAGACTGCTCAGCTACGGTGGTGACTCAGCGCCGATTGATCCGAAAAAGATCACAGGGACTGAGATTCTCTGCCATGATACCACGTTTCTGAACGAGGAGGACCGGAAGGAGTATAAGCACGCGACATTGGATGAGGCGATCGAGGTGGCTCGAGAAGCAGGGGTCAAGCGGGAGCTTCTCTGTATTCATATCTCGTCACGTTACCGGAACGATATCAAAAAGACATCTGAGATGATCGCTCAGAAGTACGATCTCGACTTTGAGGTGACCTTGATTCCACCGGGACGGATTTTTCGAAAAGGTTAAAAGGTTAATAGATAGCTTTCATTCAGACAGTACCTGTACAGCAGCGTCTAAACCGACTTCAAACCCGTGACGACAATCAAAATCCCTCATCGGAAAAACTGGATCGTCAAAGGGAGACAGAATGCTAGCAAAAAACGACACCCCAGATGAGTTTAGCACTGAAAGCATGGACGCAGCATTGGCTGGCTTTTTGCACGCCTATCCCGCCTTTGAAACGACTCAACAGATAGACACACTACGCGCCAACGAATATAGCCGCCTGGACGAGCAGGGTCACATCTACCTGGACTACACCGGCGGCAGCCTGTATGCCGACTGTCAAGTGCGTGAGCACATGGCCCTGCTGTGCGAAAACGTGTTCGGCAACCCGCACTCCCACAACCCGACCTCGCTGGCGATGACCCATCTGGTGGAACAGGCCCGACAATATGTGCTCGAATTCTTCAACGCCTCCCCTGAAGAATATGTAGTGATTTTCACCACTAACGCCAGCGGAGCACTCAAACTGGTGGGCGAGTCCTACCCCTTCGGCGCTGGTGACCCCTACCTGCTGACGTTCGACAATCATAACTCGGTGAACGGGATCCGCGAGTTTGCTCGCGCCCGCGGAGCACAAATCACCTACGTACCACTAGTTCTGCCGGACATGCGCATGGACGAGGCTCAATTGGCAGACTACCTCGGCCAGGCACGGCCCGGCGGCCACAACGCGCAGTCCAACTTTTCGGGCGTACAACATCCTCTAGAATGGATCGGCCAAGCGCAGGCCAAGGGCTGGGACGTGCTGCTAGATGCCGCTGCGTTCGTTCCCACCAATCACTTGGATTTGAACCGATGGAAGCCAGACTTTGTACCACTCTCCTTTTACAAGATCTTTGGTTATCCTACCGGAGTGGGATGCCTGTTAGCCCGCAGAGATTCCCTAGCCAAACTGCGCCGTCCGTGGTTCGCCGGCGGTACGATCACCGTCGCCTCGGTACAGGGCGACAAACATTACCTGGCTGAAGGCGAGGTCGCATTTGAAGACGGCACCGTCAATTACCTTGCTCTACCCGCCGTAAAAATTGGCTTGAAGCACATCACCGCGATTGGAATAGAGATCATTCACGAGAGGGTGTGCTGCCTGACCGGCTGGTTGCTGGACAAACTGCTGGATTTGCGCCACAGCAACGGCAAACCGCTAATACGCCTGTACGGCCCGCCAGATACCCACCTGCGCGGCGGCGCGGTGACAATGAACTTCTACGACCCCAGGGGGCAGTGCATAGACCACCAGCTGGTCGCAGCACAGGCGAATAAAGCCAATATCTCGCTGCGCACGGGCTGCTTTTGTAACCCCGGCGGCGGCGAAATCGCCCTCGGCCTCTCCCAGACCGAACTCGTGGCTTGCTTCACTCAGCCTCAACATCAACAGCGACTGACGCTCGACGATTTCCGTTTGTGCATTGACGACAAAAGCTCCGGCGCGGTGCGTGTGTCAGTTGGCCTGGTGAGCAACTTTGCCGATGTATACCGCTTTGTACAGTTTGCGCGAGGCTTGGTTGATGATGGCTAATTTCGTGTATTACATTTCTTTTACTCTTACCAAGACGTATAGAATCCGGACCCAGTCGGTGCTAAAAGCAGGTCGAAAGCTGTCTATCGTAAAGCCTGCATCGAGAAGACGCGATATAAGATCAGCACATTCAGCGTTCTGTAAGTTCACCAGGTATTGTCCCGGGGATATCTCCAGTGCTCCTTCTTCCGTTATTAAGTTGCTACTTAAAGCCAGAACCTTAATATTAGGCTCGGGGAGGTCTGCTCCACAAAATAAGATGACCACGTCGTGCTCCGATTGTGATTGACCAAAGACATCGGTGCTCAGTCCGGTAGTTCCCAACGCCAGAAACGAAATGGACAGCAAAATCACAGTAGCCCTTCTCATCTGATGACCTCCTTTGTTCAAAACCCGACTACCCCATTATATACATTGAATTCTCGCTACACTACAATGGAGTCTATGGAATCTATCTCACGGTAAAGGCCGGAGCTTGGCACCAGCAGCGCTTGGTTCATAGACCCGGAAGAGCCCCCACAGCCCTGCCTCACGATAAGGCTCGCGGTGATCGCCGTAGAGGTAGTCGCCGGGGAGACCCACTCGCCCACCTGCCCCGTGAACTGGCACGATGCTGATCGCCTCCAATCCACCGACCTGGATCGAGCTCAACAGGTCGGAGCCGGACCGATCCGGCTCCAGGGGCCACTGATGACCCTCCAGTGTGAAGACATGAGCCTGCTCGCTGAACGGGACGAGCACATGGATCTTAACGGCATCGCCGACGAAGGCCTCCATGATGGGTGTGGCCGGATCACCATGGGCACCACTGTGGAAAATGCTTGAAGTGTCCTCATTCTCGGCTAACCGCGTGAGCAGAGATTCCGCCCGGTAATTTAGGCCAACCACACCCTGTACATGCTCGCTGTAAGGCATAATCGCGGTACCGATGATCTCATCCTGGTCTTGGATGAACAGCGTGAAATCCCGGTAACTGGACCCAGAGGGAGGATGGACGTCCACCCTCCAGCCCGCCTTCAAAGACATATCCTCTCCAGTAGCGGGGTGCGTGTAGGTCGTGCCCTGAGGGCCGACGATGATGGCTCCGTAGAGGCCCAAGCCAGGGTTTTCCAGGACGTTTCCCAAATCTCGCACCAGCGCGACCGTCTCCCCGACTTCAGGATGAGCAAAGTAGGTGTAGATTCGAGTCTCGCTGGGAGCGACCGGCTGAGAGTCCTGCGGATTGTAGGCGAGCATGTCGGCGTAGAACGAAACCGGCCCAGCCTGGGTCTCGTTCTTCAGACTGACCACAATGCAGTCTCCCACGTTCACATGGAGCACCAGAGGCTCAGGAGCTTTGACGCCCGAAAGCACCACCGCTTTGTCCTCCTCCAACACGTAGAGCTTGCCTTGAGCACCATTCAACATAGGCAGGGGGGCGTCGATCGCGGCGACGGCGAACTCCTTCCGTAGCGCACCGGCACGACAAACGGAGGACGCCGATGAAGGGATGACTTCGTGGCCCGGTAGCTTCTGCAAGGGCACGCTCGCCTGGCCATCGTAGACCCGGATGAGGCCCCAACTCCCTTCCCGCAGCTTAAAGAGACGGCCGTTGTAGTACAGGTAGTCGCCGGGGAACCCCTGGGGACCGCCGGCCCTGGGTATCACCAGATCGTAGCGTTCGGAGATGCCGATGTGAACGGTGCTGATGGGTGGGGAGGTGTCACTGAAAGGCTCCAGCCGGAACCAGTGGCCGTCCACGTGCAGGGTGTGAACGTCGTTGGTGGTAGCAACCAGACCACGGATCATGATAGGATCTTCCAGGAAGGCCTCCAGCAGAGGTGTCTCCGGGTCCCCATGGATCTCGCTGCTGAACAGGCGGGAGGGGTCGCCACCTCGGGCTGCCAGTGGCTCGACACGCATATTGAACGCGCTCCCGCTCGATTTGCCGATTTGGGTTAAGAGCATATCATCCTGGATAAACAAGACCAGCTCCCTGAAGCTGCCGGAGACATCTACTGAGACTTTAGAACGGGTATGAATATCCACCACCGACCCGCTTTCGACCTCCTGTCCGGTATGGGGGTCGTGATAGCTGGAGCCGGGAGGTTCGGCGATCAGGGCGCCGAACAGGCCGTGCTCCCACGAGGTCAGGGCGCTGACGTGGTCGTGGAAGTAGGCGGTGCCGAATTGCACGTCGGGGTACCAGCGGTGCCGCAAAAACTCGGTGCTCGCGATCTCTCCTTGGGTGTGGGCGTAGCGCAACGGCTCGTCAAAGATCAGCGTGTTGCCGTCGATGGCCTGGATGCGCTTAATTTCAAAGGTTTCGTCTTGGTCCATGCCGACGCCGACCAAGGTCCCAGGATGGAAACGTTCGACATCGGTGAGTCGCACACCCGTCTCACCAGCGGAGGCGTCCACTTCCAAGGTCTCGCCTTCGACGGTGAACGGGCGAATCGATTGTTCGTAGTTGAAACCAGTGTCTACACCATCGCTGCCCTGGACGTCGAACTGAACGAAGTGGATGTGGATGCTGACCTTGCTGAAGAAAGCGTTCTCGCGGGTATCCCGCAACTCACTCTTGAAGACGATATCTATGCAGTCCTCACCGGCGTTGGCCCGTATCGCCAGCGGGGTCCTCAGGTCGTTGTCCGCACGGACAGCATCCTCCTCCCCTTTTAGTACGTAGAGCTGGCCCACTGGGTCCACCAGCCCGGCTTTCTCGCTCAGGGTGATGGGCAGGTTGATGGCATGAATGACAAATTCCTGCAACGTTGTTTCAGTGGGACACAGACTCCAAGGCCCGTTCTCCCCTGGCTGCGGTGGATCTGGTCCCTGCTGGATGGGGTTCAGGAACGGTGCCGGGCCGTGATTGGGCGCAAAGGGAGGCCGCTTGCCCAGGTGGGGCCGCAACAACGGGTAGGCCAGCTTGCCGGTCTTGGGATCGAAGTAGATGGGGGGTCTGGTGCCCGGGGCCGGAGAGCGAAAGCCAGGCCACACCTGATCGCTCTCCGGCTCGTTCAAGTAGAGGTCTCCTTCTTTTCGCCAGTTCAGGACTGAGGCGTCGTAGCCTTTAGGGATACCCGGCGGCGGGAGCTGGCGTTCGATCCATGCCACCAAGCTGTCCTGAGTGATCTGGAAGGTCTGCCCCTTCCAGTCCACCGTTCGACCTACCAGTTCTTGGGAGGTCACGGCAGGCTCCATCTGACCTAGCCGATCTGGAAGCTCCACGAGGGGCAACGGGCCATCCTGGGAGACGGTGCCGTCCTGCCTGGTGTTGTAGACCCTCCAGATCATCCACATGCCAGAGAGGTAGTGGTGTGCCACATGGCAGTGAATGAGGTAGTCCCCGGCGCTTTGCTGGCAGCCACCGCTGCCGCACTCGTTCTCCAAGTCGTAGTTTTCCGAAGGGCCAATGGCCTGGGAGTCCGTCCGACTGGAGGCTTCGGGAAGCAGAAGGGGCCTTTTGTCGAAGCCGCGATCGAAGGCGGTCGGCTCCACATCTGGCTGACGTCTCCAGCGGATAGCTCCGCCATGGACGTGATGCACATGGAAGACTTCGGAGCCGCCGTGGATCACCCGTTGTTTTACCGGGTCGCCAAGATAGCTCCTGGCGATGGGTGTAGCCGGATCACCAAAGGCGTAGGAGCTGTAGGCCAGAGATGGGTCGAAGCGCCCGAAGGTCTGATTCTGTAGCTTCAGGCGATTCATGAACGGCTCGCTGCGGTAATTCAATGCGCGACCCCCGGGTTTGTAAGCGGAGGTGAACGGGTCCACCAGGGGGACAAACTGTCCATTCCTGTCAAAGTGGCGGAAACGCTCCGTGCCTACCTCATGGTAAACGATAGCGAATTCCCGAAAATCACTGCCGTTAGGGTCCTGAATGATGGCTGCCCACCCGCTGCGCAGCTTCCCGCCACCGATGGGGTCAAGGTAGACGGAGCCCTGGGGTTCCACGATGACGGCGCCGAACAGGCCGTGGTTGGTCTGGAGGCGATCGTTGCCGTGGCTGTGAAAGTAATGGGTGCCCTCCGGTTCATCTTCCGCCACCCACCACTCGTAGGCAACAGTGGCACCGGGCGGAGCGAGAGCGTCGGGATTGGTGGCGACCGCCGGGGCACCGGTGGAAGACACGTACAAGCCAGAACCGTGAAGGTGAAAGCTGGCCGACTCACCGTTTTCCAGGGCGTTCCTCAAGTTGATCCGCAGGCAGTCGCCCTGATTCACTCGCAAGATCAGCGGCTGGATGGCATCGCCCTGAAGGCCAAGGGAGACGGCAGGCTCCGCCTGACCGGCGCGAGCTTTCCGGTTCTGGACCTCTTCCTGGCGAACACGGAACAGGTTCTCCTCCAGCACATACATGCGGCCTTGAGGGTCATGATCCAGGAAGCGGTTCAGCGTGATCTCGACGTTGATGGCGACGACGTGATAGGCTCGCACGGGAGCGGTAGGGTCACACCGTGCCCCCGAAGACACGCTCTCTACTCCTATAGCACTTGCCAGCGGCATTCCTTCGCTTCCCTGATGGCCGGTGGGTGGTCGCTGAAGAGAGTCGGAAAGATACGCCTCATAAGCATGTCCTGTGTGAGCATGTCCTGTGTGAGCAAGCATAAATTGAGGAGGCTGGAAGGCGTAGCCACCTAATAGGGCAAGGAACAAGAACAAAACGATGACAGCACGCATCACGATAAGATCAAAGCTGGGGGTGATGTATCCCACCACCCCCAGCAACAGCCTCCTTACTC
>JBHIAT010000043.1:0-22526 GCA_046758705.1 Bipolaricaulia bacterium | reverse complement strand
CGATCGGCCGCCCCACCCAGCGGACGGATTTCGAGTCGATGGTCGGCCCGTTCCAAGGAGGCAGCCAGCTCCTTGGCCCGGCTGACGGTGCGGTTAAGTAGGTAGTAAACCCCATTTCCCATCCGCTCTGTCAGACCGTGGGCGATCGCCCGTCCCGCCCCGCCGGCACCGAGCTGTAACACGCGTCCCTCCTTCAGATCGATGACTGAGGAGAGATTACGGGCCATCCCGACCCCGTCGGTGTTGTAGCCACACAATCCGGCCTCGGTCCTGATGATGGTGTTGACCGCCCCGATCTGTCGGGCAACTCCGTCGACCTCCCCCCGTGTGTTTAGGTGCTGGAGGACCGTCTGTTTGTAGGGATCGGTGATCGACAGCACCCGGAACCGATCGTCGCCGACGAGCCGGTCGATGAACGCGATCAGATTGTTGTGATCCGGTTCGACCGAAACATCGAAGGCGATGTAGACGGCATCGATCTTCAGGATTCGATAGGCGGTGTTCCACAGCGATGGGCTCAGAGAGTAACTCGACGGCCGCCGGCCGCCGACGATCCCACACAAGGTTGAGCTCCCCTCTGGGAAATATTTTTCGAGTTCTGCGACGAGATCGTTGGTCACGAACCGCTGGTACCCCTCTAATTTCTCCAGTTCCATCCCTGGCTACGTCACATCCCTCGGCTTGAAGCTCATCAGGGTAAAGTCGTGCTTGAAGGGAGATTCACCCAGGCGCTCGATCTTGCCCTTGCCCAGCTTGAAGCGGTAGCGATTGGTGATGGGATCGGGCACCCGATGCACCAGGCTGTTGGCCGGACTGCCGGGGTGCAAGAAGTAACTGAAAAGCAACCTGGGGGGTACGGCGTCGGTGACGATGGCGACCGCTTCGACTTCGCCCCTGCCGATGCGGATGTGACTATTTTCCACCAGCCAGGTGAAGCTGATCGCGTCGCTCTCAACGCGGTTGAACCCGCCGGTCTGGATCAACACGTCATCGTTCCAGACGCGCACCCAGTCGCCGCTTTCGATGTCGTATTCGGCGGCGTTATCCGGGTTGATTTCGACGAAGGTGGCAGGCCAGCGGTTTTCAACGTAGGGCTTGCGTACGTCGTCGAACCCCGACTGCCAGATTTCGTTGATGCGGCCGTTGGTCACCCAAAACTCGCCTTTGCTGCGATCCGGCTGGATGCGCTCGTAGAAGTCGCTGAACAGCTCCCAGGGGCTCTTGATCAGCAATGCCTTGCCGCTGTGGGTTTTGAACTGGGTCAGCCATTTACTGTGGATGGTGGGGCCCTGCGGCGAATCAAGCGTGAGCGTAGAATCGTGCAGGCGTTTGGTGCTGATCAGCTGACCGTTTTCGTAACGGATGGGGGTCTGGATACCGGTGGTACCCAGGGCACGCAAGGCTTCGTGGCCTGGGATGCCGTCCTTCCTGGCCTTCCACACCAGCGCGAAGTAATCCAGCACGCCGCCGCGGCTGAAGCGCGCTGCTTCCTCGAAGACGTCGTTATCGGTTTCCCAGTCGTAGTCTTCAAAGCCCATCTTCTGGGCAAAGCGACTGATGGCCCACCAGTCGGGTTTAACCTCACCGGGTGGGTCGTAGAACTTAGAGTACAGGCGCAGACGGCGTTCGCCGTTGCAACGTGCCGCATCGTGCTCGCCCCAGGCAGCGGCAGGGAGCACGATGTCGGAAAGCTCGGTGCCCACCGGTTCCACCGGGTAGATGTCCGAGTCCACCATCACCATGCCGCTGCTGTCGACCCGTTTGATCAGCGTGTCAATGATGTGCTGCTTGTCCAGGCGGGTAATCTGGTGGGGGTTCTCAGCTGTCATCTCCCGCATGCGACGGGCCAGCTCCTGGCTGGCGGCCATGGCCCCGGTCCACGTAGTACCGATCACCCAGGCGAAGCGCACGTTGCCGGCCTCCACCCAGCGATCCAGATCCATCTCGATCTTGCGCCGTCCCGGCAGCTTCTCCGGCGATTTGTCCCGAGGATAGCTGGCAGCGCCGATCCAACCCCGCTGATGGCCGCCTAGGCGGGAGATCACTTGACCGGGGCGGTTGCCGGCACCGCAGAGCAGGCCCATGGCGGCGAAGCTGGCGGTGTTCAGGTAGTTGTTGCTCCAGTAGTTGCCCTTCTCGAAGCCGAAGCTGGCCTTGGGGTGCTCGCCTCGGCCACCGCCGGTCAGCATCTCAGCTGCCTGACGGATCTTTTCGGCCGGGATACCCGTTTCCCGGGAGGCAAACTCCAAAGACGCCGGTTCGTAGTTCAGCAGCCACGCCTTGTAGTCCTCGAAGCCGAGGGCGCCGATCTTGCCCCAGGTGGTCCGCCATTGCCAGGGCGTGTTGCGGGTGCCCCGGCCCATACCGGCACCAATCTCCCAGTTGTTGGCGACCCACGTTTCGATGAACTCCCGATCCTCCCAGCCGTTTTCCAGAATGATGCGGCTGATGGCCATGTGCAGTAGAGCGTCAGTGCCGGGGACGATCTGCAGGAACAGGCCACCGGTGGCTTCGGCGAAGGCGACGCCCGCAGTGCGACGGGGCAGCACCATGATCAGTTTGGCGCCGCTCTTCATCATCCACTCGGTAAAGACAATCGTTTTGGTCTCAAACGGATCGGTACCGGAGATGAAGATGACATCGGCTGAGCCCCAATCCTCGTAGCTGGCGCTGAAGGTGATGATGCCTGAGTCGTCTACGCCAGCGGTGTCATTGCCCGCACCCGGTTTGTCGTGGGGCGCGAACGCGGGTGTTTTGATCGACCCGAACGCCAGCTTAGTAATAGCATAGGTGTTTTCGAAGAACTCGTACGAATAGGTCTTCATGGCCCAGGCCGATTCGCCGTGGTTGCTGAGCACGTGCTGGCTCACTGCAGCCATGATCTCGAGTGCCGTGTCCCAGTCTACGCGGGTGAGCTTGCCATTGACGCGAATCTGCGGATAGAGCAGACGATCGCGCGTTGGCGTGTTGGGGTTATAGCATTTCAGTGCCAATGTGCCACCGCGAATCGAGTGGTCGCCAAAGCGGTTGACCACTCGCGTTTCAAAGTCGG
This sequence comes from Bipolaricaulia bacterium, assembly GCA_046758705.1. GTDB lineage: Bacteria > Bipolaricaulota > Bipolaricaulia > JBHIAT01 > JBHIAT01 > JBHIAT01. Next base: position 19,474 of record JBHIAT010000043.1, on the reverse strand, counting down.
GCACGACCACCACGTGGTGATCCTTGCCGTCGATGTTTACAATGTTGTGCTGGTTAGGGCTGATCCAGGGTCTCAACGTCCCGCCGGGGAAGTCAGCGCCCAGGGCGTTCTCCTCTGCTCTGGGGCCGCCCTCACGACCGATCGGCCAGGTGTAGACCTTGTAGCCGCAGCCCACAATGCAGTAATCGCAAGCGGTGGTATGGACGTTCGCGTCTTGGGGTGGCAGTGGCACGCTATCTTGGGGTGTGTAATCCAATGGCATGGTTCAGCCTCCTAAGCTCGTCGGGTCGACTCGGTTGTTGTGGTAGCCAAAGATCAGTCCCAGCACACCGGTGGCGTAAATATCGTCGCCATCCGTCTCCAAGATGATCTGCGGCAAGCCCAGGGTGGCGTGGCCGCTGACCACCATCCCGTGGCGCGTCAGGTCAAAGGTCGTCCAGTGCAGGGGACAGGGGCCGACCATGCCCACTTCGCCGTTGAATTTGCCGGCCAGCGGGCCGCCCTGGTGAGTGCAGAAGCTGTTAAAAGCGACCACATCGTCCTCTGGTCCCACACCGCCGCCGGCCGGCTGGCTCAGCTTAATCAGAAAGTTGGTGGCGTTGGGGTGATCCCAGGGATAATTGAAGGCGACCGCTTCGCCCAGCTTCAGTTCGCTGAGCTTGCCGATCCACTTACGAGAGTACTCGGCGATCTGGGCGTTTACCTGGGCAGGCATTCCCAAACGGCGCATCCAGCCAGGCATGGTCAGCAAAGTCACGGTGGCACCGGCACCGAACAGGAACCGGCGCCGGTTGACCTGGAAGCTCGGACGGGTGGCACCGCAGGTTTCGTCCTCAGGTTGGTGGATCGGGTTCTGTTCGGTCATGTTACTCGCCTCCTTCGGGTACCGGGAAGACGCCATAAGGCGGCAGTTTCGGCGCTTCATCGGTCACAGGATCACCACACAGGCTGTTAAGAAACTCCACCAGGTCCCCCTGCTCGTCAGCGGTCAAGCCCAGCGGCTGAATCAACGGACTCTTGTTGGGGTGGTCACCGTCACCGGCGTTGTAGAACGCCACCACCTCCTCCAGCGTGCTGAAGACACCGTTGTGCATATAGGGTGCCGTATAGCACAGATCCCGCAGGCTGGGCGTTCGGAATTTTCCTATATCGGAATCCTGCTTGGTTACATAGTACAAGCCTAAATCCTCGGTGGCGGTCCGGTAAATCTGTTCCGGAGCACCCTTGGCCCATTGCTCATAACGGAAAGTGATCTGCTTGAGCGGACTGTTGAGGAAGTCCGGGTTCATCGGGACGCCCAGTGCGTGATAGCTGTCGTCGCTGGTCAAAGCGCCGTTGTGACATGCGATGCAGTTAGCCTTACCCTGAAACAGCTCAAAACCGCGCTTGGCCACATCGGAGATGGCGGTTTCATCGCCGTTTAGGTAGGCATCGAAGGGCACGTTTCGGCTAACGATGGTACGCTGATAGGTGGCCACAGCCTTCAGGGCATCATCCCACAGCGGATATTCGGTGCCGAAGACCTGGCGAAACCGCTCCACGTACTCGGGGATCTGGGCGAGGCGCTCTTCGGCCAGAGCCGAGTCTAGATTGCCGGCCACAGCGCCGCCCCAGGCGCCGGCGTTTTGCTGTTCGATGCTTTTCCTAGCGCCGTCCCAGTTCAGCTTGGTGTAATACCCTACATTGAGGATCGTCATGGCGTTGCGCCAGTGGCTGGTCCCCGGACCGGCGAACGAGATGGCCGTGGGAGCAGCCCAGCCTGTGCTGACGGAGTGGCAGCTGTTGCAACTGAGGGAGCCATCGGCTGACATACGCGGGTCAAAGTAGAGCAACCGGCCCAGCTCCACCTTTTCCGGTGTGATGGGATTGTCAGGCGGGACAGGCACCGGCGGCAAGGGCGCCAGAGGTGGAAAATCACGCTCGCTCTGGATAGAGGCGGACGGTTGGCTCGTCAACACCAGGGTCAAAGCTGCGGCCAGGATCAGACCCATGGTCGCAAAGAATACAAAGCGGTTCAGCATGTTCGTCACCTCCCGGTGCCCAAAGCAGACAGATAGTTCACCATCTTCTCCAGATCATCTGGACTCAACGTCTGGGCGTAGATCGCTGGCATGACGCCAGCGGGGCAGTCGCCGAAGGGACAATTAGGAGTGATGAATGCATTGGGATCCAGAATCGACTCGCGGATGTACTCCTCGGCGGTGTGGTCGGGTCGACGATCGGCCGCTTCAGCACCCAGATTGGACAGATCCGGTCCCACTTGGCCGGTGGCGCCGGGGACGCTGGGAATGACGTGGCAAGCGATACAGCCGGCCTGGGTGAAGGCCACTGCCACATCGGGCGGTGCGACCAGCGCCTCTGGGGCCTGTACGGTCGGCTGGGCGGCGACCGGCTCCTCAGACGGCTCCGGTGGAGCGGCACCCAGGGCCAGGAGTTGATAATCGGGTAGCACCGGGGCTTCCACCGGCACTGGCTCACTGCTCAGGCTCTCCAGGAAAGCCACCAATTGAGCAATTTCGTTATCGGTCAGGCCCAAGGGCTTCAGCCCGGCGTTCTGACCGGGGCCGCCACCCTGATTGTAGAAGCGTATCACGTCTTCCAACGTGGTCAGCCTGCCGTTGTGCATATAGGGTACCGTGCGGCCCACCTCTCGCAGGCTGGGTGTGCGGAACTTGCCCCGGTCGGCCGGGTCCATCGTAAGGGCAAACTGGCCCACGTCCTCCTGCAAACGGCGATAGTCAGATACGCCCAGTGTGCGGAAGAAGCGGCGGAAGGTGAGATGCCGTTCTGGATCGTTAAACATCGCCGGGTCTGTGGTTACACCGATGTTATAGTAGTTGTAATCGCTGAGCAGAGGTCCGCTGTGGCAACTGCTGCAATTGGCCCTTCCGTTGAAGAGCGCCAGCCCGGCCCGGGCGTCGGCGGAAAGGGCGGTCGTGTCGCCGGTCAGGTAGCGATCATAGGCCGTGGACGGCGAGTTGAGTGACTGTACATAGGCGGTAATCGCCTTCAACACGTTGCCGAAGCTGGGCTCGCTGCCGAACGCCTCTCCAAACAGCTCCACATAGGCTGGCACCTGGTTCAGACGTTCTACCATCAGCCGACCATCCATGCTCATGAAGTGCGCCTCGGTGATGTGATCTCGCACCAGTGTCGGCATATCGGCCCCATCCATGCGACCATCCCAGTACAGTCGTTCGGCATAGACGGTGTTGAGCAACGTGGGGATGTTTCGGAAGTACTGAGTGGAAGGATAGCCTTGGCTCATGACGGCGCCGTCGGTGAAGGCGTTGTCCGGCTGATGGCAACTGGCACAGCTCAGTGAGTTATTGCCCGATAGGCGACTGTCGAAGAACAGGAACCTGCCGAGTGCGATCTGGGCATCGCTGGCCGGACTCTTGGGCAGCGGCATGAAAGGCTCCAACACCGATTCCGTCGGCAAACTGGCGTCCAGCACCACAGGGACAGGGGCTTCGGCAGACAACGCTACAGCTTGGTCGGTGCCCAACACGGACAGATAGCTCACGATCTTCTCCAATTCGTCTGGACTCAACGTCTGAGCAAAGTTCTGCAGCATAACGCCGGCGGGACAGTCGCCGGTGGGACAGTTGGAGGCGATGAACGCGTTGGGATCCAGAATGGATTCGCGGATGTACTCCTCGGCGGTGAAGCCGGGGCGACGACCGGCCGCTTCGACACCCAGGTTCGACAGATTTGGTCCCACTCGGCCGTTGGCGCCGGGGATGCCGGGAATGGTGTGGCAACCGGCGCAGCCGCCCTTGTTAAACGTGGCCACCACATCAGGCGGTGCGACAAGTGCTTCCGGCGCCTGAGCGATGGCCTGCCCTTCAGATGATCCCTTTGGAATGATAAGCGATACCACAACGATAATAACGACGACCAGAACCAGAACTCCAGCGACCCACTCATTGTTCGCTGATAATTTCTTTCTTATAGTACTTCACTCCTTCATGTAGGGACGGTGCCAGTCGCGCGGCGGGATCGGCGTCTCCTTGATCGCCCGCGGGCTGAGCCAGCGGGCCACGTTGAGCCAGGATCCTGCCTTGTCGTTCGTCCCCGAGTGACGTGCGCCTCCGAACGGCTGTCTCCCTACGATCGCCCCCGTCGGCTTGTCATTGATGTAGAAGTTGCCGGCTGCATAACGCAGAACGCGCTTGGCCTGCTCAATCGCCTCTCGATCCTGGGCGAAGATCGCACCGGTGAGCCCGTAAACCGTCGATGCGTCGCACAACCTCAGCGTCTCCTCATACGCTTCGTCGAGATAGACGTAGACGGTCAGCACCGGTCCGAAGATCTCCTCAACCATGAGCTTGCTGCGCGGGTCCTTTGTGACCACGACCGTGGGTGTGACGAACCAGCCTTGGGCATCGTCGTAGTCGCCTCCGTAGACGATCTCGTACTCTTTAGGGTGCTGTTTGGCGTGCTCGATATATGAGATGATCTTCTGGAAAGCCTCATCGCTGATGATGGCTCCGATGGCGACGCTCAGGTCGTCGACGGGGCCAACGTTGAGCTTGGGCAACTCCTCGTTTAGCCGCACCTTGAGGGGCTCCCACAGGTTGTCGGGCACGTACATCCGTGAGGCGGCGGAGCACTTCTGGCCCTGATACTCAAACGCCCCCCGGATGACGTTGGCAGCAACCGTCTCGACGTCCGCCGACCGATGCACAAAGATAAAATCTTTGCCGCCGGTCTCACCCACGATGCGGGGGAAATTTCTGTAATCGCTGAGATGCTCGCCGATACGCTGCCACAGGTGCACCAGCGTCTCGTAGCTCCCCGTGAAGTGCAGGCCGGCGAAGGCAGGATGTCCGAGCATCACATCGCTGTACCGGCTGGAAAACGGTACGAACTGGATCACGCCGTCGGGGAGACCCGCTTCCTGGAGCACTTGCATGATGCGGTAATTGGCCAAGAGCACCAAGCGTGACGGCTTCCAGAGGACCACGTTGCCCACCAGGGCAGGGGCGGTGGGCAGGTTGCCCCCGATGGAGTAGAAGTTGAAAGGTGGAACGGCAAGCACGAACCCCTCGAGGGGGCGCCAGTCGAAGCGGTTGAGTTCGTTAGGCCCCTGGTCGGGCTGCTGTTCGTACAAGAACTGCATGTAATAGGCATTAAAACGCCAAAAATCGACCAGCTCAGCCAGGTCGATCTCAGCCTCGAAGGGCGTCTTGGACTGGTTTACCATGATGGCGGCGATGTTCTCGATGCGACGGGATCCGGCCAGGAGATCTGCCGCCCGGTGGAAGACGGCAGCGCGCTGGTAGCCATCGAGGGCTGTCCACGCCTGTTGAGCCTCCAGCGCCACGTCGATGGCCTGGTTAAGCTCCGTTTCCGTGGCCAGATGAGCGTGTGCCAGGACCCGTTGGTGATCGTGGGGACAGCGGACTTCGAAGAGTTCGCCAGTCTGGACCGCCCGGCCGCCGACGATGACGGGGATCTCCTCGGTCTGGGACTTGAGGGCTTCAATCTGCCCCAGGAGACGCTCCCGTTCGGGCGTCCCGGGGGCGTAAGTCGGAATTCGATCCGCCTCGTTTGCAGGCTTCTCTAGCTTCCATCTGGTTTCCATGATGTTTCACCCTTCGTTCGACTCAACTTAGCAGATCGCAGCTTCCAAAGCAACAGTCAACCACGAAGCCGCCAACCTGACTACCTGGCGTGGTCGCTCAATTCTCGCAACGTCTCATCGATGAGCCCTAAACCGGCTAACAGATAATCCTTTTCTACACCGTAGCCAAGACGGATGAAGTGATCCAGGCCGAAACAATTACCGGGCACCACCAAAACGCTTTTTTCATGAAGCAGTTTCATGACCAGTTGCGTGGAGTTAATCTCCAAATTGTAGCGTATGAAAGCGATGGCTCCGGCACGCGGAGGAACCAGCTCGAATAGGTCAGGGTATCTGTTGAGCCATGCCTTGAGCGAATTTAAATTTGCGGTCAAGATTTTTCGGCTGCGGGCCAAGATTTTTCGTCGCATCTCTGGCTCCAGGGCCAAGCGGGCCAGCCGGTCACTCATAATCCCTGGAGCGATGGTTAAATAATCATGATACGCCCAGCTTGTTTCGATAAGTTTTTTGGGTCCAATCGACCAGCCAATTCTCAAACCGGGAAGGCTATAGGCTTTGGAGAGTCCATGGCTGACGATCACCTTCTCATAGCAACCCCAGAAGGTTGGCGTTTCCTCACCGGTTAATTCTGCACCGCGATAGACTTCGTCGCATAAGATCCAGGCACCCACGTTCTCGGCCAGCCGAACGATCTCCTCCATGGACTTCTCGCTCAAGGTGGCGCCGGTCGGGTTATTCGGATTACAGAGGACGATCATCTTGGTCCGAGACGAGATCAGCTGTTTCAGCTCTTCAAGATCTGGGGCCCAGTTCAGTTCCTGTCTCAGATGGAATGGCTTAACGACAGCGGCCAAGGAACGGGCAAGTCCCCAAATCTGCATGTAGTTCGGCACCATAAAGATCAGTTCATCCCCGGGCTCTATCTGGCTCCAGATTGAGATAAAATTGGCTTCTGCGGAACCGTTTGTCACCAGGATGTTATCGGCATCCGTGCCCGGATAGAGGTGGCTGATCTTTTCTCTTAGCGCTTCGGTCCCGTTCGTCTGATTGTAGCCCAGACGTAACGAGAGCAGTTCGTCAACCTCATCTTCGCTGAGCAGCTCTTTTAGGGAGAGAGGGTGAATCCCGCTTTCGGAAAGATTGTATTGGACCCGGTTCTCCCATTTGGACTGCAATCGCTCCATCTCAAAAATTTCGAGTTTCACTGGGTAAGCCTCCTGCTGCTCAGATCTTAAACTTGAATGACCCGATTCACCAGAACGCCGATCGACTCGATCTCGATCGTGACCACCTGAACCCTCACTTGGGTGGCTTGACGCGCAATTCCGAGAGATCCTGCTCCCTTAACCAGGCGATCAGTTCGCCAAGCTTTTCCACAGCAGCGGCGAACAGAATTTCGCCTTTCTCTTTTGAAGCCGCTGTCGGTGGCGACCCTGCCGCACCACTCTCGGAGAAGTCGATGGTGTCCGAGGAGACCTCAGCCCCGGCCACGAACTGGCCCCAGCTTGGAGAAGCGCCGCGTGCCGCTTCTTCAAGATACTCTTCCTGCACCAGATCCTCGTTGATAAACAGCATCATCGACGTCTCCGGTCCATCGGCGTGATTTACCGACTGGTCGAAGTTTTCGAAGACGACATCTTCGATCGCTGGAAACCAGTTCCACGTGACCGCATAGACGTCATGCTCGTGGCGCAGCCTATACGCGACCTCGGCGAGCGCGGCCCCGTTCCCTCCGTGTCCGTTGACGAAGACGATCTTGTTTACACCGTGGTAGTTTAAGCTTAGGGTCACGTCGGTCATATAGGACCGAAAGGTGTCGGGTTGAACCCACAGCGTTCCGGGGAACTGACGATGATGGGGGGAGACCGTGATGCAGGTGGTGGGAACGCACACGACCTGGTGAGCGTTAGCCGCTACCCGTGCGATCCCTTGCGCGATCATGAAATCTGTGCCAAGTGGACAGTGCGGACCGTGCTGTTCGGTGCTTCCTGTTGGAACGAGCACGATGTCCGTTCTTTGAAAAGCTTCCTTTGCGTCCCTCCAGCTCATCTCTTCTAACAGCATTCTATCACCCCTCAATCCCTGCAATTCCACCGTAACAGACCTCCCCAATTGGCCGGTTTCTCGATCACCCTGATCTTAAACTGATCGTTTGGATGATCTGTGATCTCTTCCTTGTTAATGGCCCTGACTCGTTTGCACGCCTCTTGATCGCGGAAGTTAATAAATTCTGAAAGTTCGAATTCAAAGCGCATCTCTTAACCACCCCTCCCTTTTGAAGCTTTCCAAATGCTCCTTGTAGGGCGAATAGTTCAGGCTGGGTCGAGGATCAAAATCCAGATATATCTCGATATGGCCGCTCTGAAATCGCCTTTGCTCACGATGGGCGATCAAGCCTTCGATGATATCCTGTTGTGATTGGAATCGCTGAATTGTGTCACGAATTCGTTGTTCAATCGCGCTGTTGGCCTCTACGACTCGATTTCCCCTTAATGTGGTTTTTCGACCGGAGGTTAAAGCGTCTTCGGGAGAAAAATCACCCCATACCGCATACTCCAAAAAGCTCGTGATCGGCTCCGTTTCACCCCAATCGACTAAAATGGGATCTCCAACTTGAGGTCCGTCGAAAGCGCCGACCTGATGCACGGCAGTGTGATCCAAATGTTCTCTATATCCGTTGGGAATGAGCAATCGAGTGGTATCGATCTCTCTGAGTTTGGGGAGGGATTGTGCAAGCGTGCCTTCCGTTCCTCCCGGCAGGTGCCAGCCGAGATAGGGAGCGACGCTGAAGTCGTCATAATCCAGGCGAAGGATGTGATCCTCGTCGATGCCTAAGCGGACATAGGCCTCCCGGGTCTCCTCTTTTCTGATTTCCACGATCGAGTCCTTCTCCTCAATCGTGCTATATCCTGCGCAGCCATTGCAGAAGATGAAGATGTAGACTTCGGCACCTTCAGAAAGCGCGGCCAGCATCGCATAACCGGCCCCCAGTAGGGCGTCGTCATCGTGGGGAGAGAGCACGGCCAAGGTCTCTTTACCGTCCCAATTGGGAAATAGAAGACCAATATCTTTGCTCATTCTGCCCAGATTGAGATCGTAGTAGGTAAAATCGTTTCTCATAAGCCCCCCTTCGAGATACTGTTAATTCGATTGTTTACCGGTGATTAATCTGATTGAAAGACCTCCTCCGGAGGGAGCTCTTCAAACGCTTCGGATATGATGCCCTGAACCCACTTTTCTGGAACCCGTTGAGCGGTGTCCATGAAGATCTCTACCACCTCTAGCGGATGTGAGAGCATCTTCTGATACCTGTCGAGGGCCGCATATTCATTATCCGGGTTGAGCTGAAAAGGCAAATATGCGTTCCTTTCCAGATAGAGACATCCCTCTGGTACTCTCACCATTCTCTGCGGGTTATTGGTTATAAAGGTGTTGATCAACGGTCGACACCAGTAGACCCAGGGGCCTATTTCTATGTAAAAGTGTGGTTGTGTGATTCTGACCAACCCTTCGTTCAACCGTTCGTTCACGTACGACAATGAGATTCCTCCAAAGCCATAGCCTCCCTCGCGATTGAGCAATGCCAACCAGGGCACATTCGGAGCGATTCTGACCGCTTGGCCGGGATGCGGACGGGCTTCGGCCAGCTTCAATCGACCGACTTCCCCGGTGTTGTCCTTCCAAATAAATTCATCGAACTGATCCTTTTTGAAAACAAACTCGCCGTTGCGTAACGCCTGAACGGTTATGGCCGCATCGATCTTCAAAGTCGTCGATATGACCATATAGGGGTTATGCGCGTAGAACAGGTAGGTGACCGAAGCGGATATCTCATCGATCTCGAAAGGCAGCTTTCCCCAGTACTGTCTCATCAGGAATATCGGGCCTGCAGTCTCGGTGAAGTGATCGGGAGGATTCCAATCCGAAGCATGGCTCCATGCCCGTGGAGGGGCGTAACAACCTGGATTCCAATGGATCGTGCCCGGTGGCTCCAGGTGGTGATCGAGTTGGGCATGGACTCCCTGCTTTATCGTGATCTCGTCAATAAATCCGCTCTTATCGTGCAACTTCATCCGGTAGTCATCGTTTTCTATCTCCAGCTCCAGTTGATGGGATCCTGGGATGACCTTCAGATCGGTCTCATACGTCGGTGCTGCCGCTTGGGGGTTGCCATAGAAGATGAGGTACACCTTCTGAGCGTCGGCCGAGACATCGGCGAGAAACGCCAACTCCAGGGTCACCGTCGGCTGGTATCGGTACGATTCCTTCTCTACCAGCTCGGAGACGTTCCACCGGTCGAATCCGTAGACCTGACACGGAACCTCCTCGGCAGCGCCTGTCTCCGGGTCTATGCCTACCACCCTGATCTCGTCCGCGCTGTCGATGCGGTCCTCGTAGCAACTTAAGGTGAGGTGAACCGGCTCCTTATCTCTGGAGATTCCGGCCGTTTCTGTGAGGACCGCACCGGCATAGTGTTTCCAGGCCTTGTCCCAGTAGCCTCCATAGGAAGGGGCATGAGCCGTAATCCCCTCTAACTCTATCGAATCCCCAGTGGAGGACGGCTCACCCACAATTTTCAGATCATAGGATCGATCGTTCTCCCAGTTCACCCGGGCTACGATCTCGGTTTTGGCGTTTGCCTCGGCAATCTTTTTGTAGGATTCTTTTCCATCGTTAAAAACCTGAAAATCACGAATTTTATCGCCATTCGCGACGATGTTATCCACCTTAAGATCGGTATCCTCTAGCTTCATGCATACCTTGACGTGATAAAACGGGAACTCCGCTGTGGGGTATCCGAACTGACAAATTGCGATCGAAATCGATCGTGTTTCGGTCACTTGTCCCTCCTGTTAAAGTTTTAAGTGTTTATTCCCTGTCCTGGATTAATTAACCCTTGACCTTGGCGATATCCATGCTGATGGTCTTAAGCTGGGTCATCTCCTCGATCGTCCAGCGACCTCCGATCCGACCGATACCGCTCTTCTTGCCGGAGTATCCCCCGACGGGCGTGTGAATTTCCCAGTAGTCGCTTGTCTCGTTGATGTTGACCGCGCCGGTCTGAATCTTCTCGGAGAAGTAGAAGGCGTTTTTCAGGCTGCTGGTGAAGACAGATGCCAGAAGACCCAGGTCGATCTCGTTGGTGATCTCCAGGGCCTCCTCATAGCTCTTGAACGTCATCACCGGTGCAATCGGGCCGAAGGTCTCCTCCCGGTTCACCAAGGAATCTCTGGGAACATCGACCAAAACGGTCGGTTGGTAGTAGAGGTCGGTCGGAAAACCGGGGGCGCGCTCGCCGCCATAGATCACCTTGGCTCCCTTTTCCACAGCGTCTTGAATGTGCCGGTCCATCTTATCGGCCACCTCCGAGTTGTTCAGGGGGCCCATGGTGGTCTCCTCGTCCAATGACGGCCCGAGTTTGACCTTGCAGGTCTCTTCCACCAGATGGTCGATGAATTCATCGTAGACGGCCTCATGGACCAGGATCCGTTCGCTGGCGACGCAGACCTGCCCGGCGCAATAGAAGGCGCCGAAGGCGATGGCTTTGGCTGCCTCTTCGACATCGGCATCGTCGAGCACGATCACCGGACCGTTGCCCCCCAGTTCCAACAGTAAATTCTTCAAGCCGGCACGCCGAGCAACTTGCTCACCCACCTCCGGACTTCCGGTCAGGCCGATGGCGTCGACTCCTTCGCTGGTCACCAGCGTGTCTCCGACCACGGAGCCTTTACCGGTCACCAGGTTAAATACGCCTGGGGGGACCCCGTCACGTTGCAGTGCTCTTTCCAGGCATTCGGCCAGCTTAACGGCAATCGCCGACGTGGTTGAAGCTGGGTTCCAAACGACTGCGTTGCCGGTGGCCAACGCCGCACTGAGATATTCGACGGGAATCGCCAACGGGAAATTCCATGGGGTGATCACCCCATAAACTCCCCGCGGTTGACGGATTAAAAAGATGCGCTTATGGGGATCCCTAGATTGGAGGACCGGTGTTTCCAGACGTGTTACGTCCTCTGCAGCCTCCTTGAAATGCCTGATGGTCTGATCGACCTCCAAACGTGCCTCGGTCTTATAGGGCTTGCCTTGATCCATGGCCAACCAGCAGGTTAAACTGTCACGTTCGTTTTCAATTTCCTCGGCAATGCGATGGCATAACTCGCCTCGTTCAAAAGCGGTCATTTTTGCCAACTCCGGTTGATCTCTTCGAGCCGCCTGCACGGCTTTTTGTGCATCTCTCTGTGATCCCAACGGCAAGGTCGCAATCGTCTCTCCGGTGGCAGGACTGATGCTCTCAAACGTTTCACCGGTTTCACTTTCGATCCACTGTCCGTCAACGAACATCTCCATCACTTCTTTTTTCACGATTTGACCTCCCGGAATTTTGTTGGCATCGGAGTTATCGACGCGATAACTCGACTGCATTACTTTCCTGTCATCCTTTGAGTGCCCCCAAAATGAGCCCTTGAATGACGAACCGCCACACAATGACCGCCAGGATGATGGACGGGATGATGGCAATAATGATGCTGGAGTTCATCAAACTCATAGAGACGTCTGGATTGGCCGAAAGTGAAGTCAGAATGACGGATATCGGTTTGGAGTGTATGGTGCCCGATATCAACAAACCGAACAGGAATTCACTGTAGGAAAGCATAAAGGAAAACAGACCGGCTGCCACCAAACTGGGCAATGACAGGGGGATGATGACCCTAACAAACATCTGGAATTTGCTACATCCATCGGTCAAAGCTTGATCTTCAAGATCTGGAGGGACGGTCCTAAAGTAAACGGTCAATATCAAAATGGTAAACGGTAACGTCAACACCGAATGAATGAGGATCAAAGCCCCGTATGTATCAAGCAGCCCAAGTCTTTGAACGATAAGATAGTAGGGAAGAGCCAGAGCAATAATGGGGATGAGCCGGCTCAGCATGACAAATAGAAAGGAAGTGTTCCGTCCTTTGAATTTCAACCGGGCGTAAGCGAACGCCGCCATGCTGCCAAAGATCAAGTTGATGAGCATGGTCCCTGCGGCGATGGCAAAACTGTTCAACAGCGCGCGAGGAATCCGTAAAGCTTCCTGAGATATCATACTTCTGGACGCCCCCCGTTCTACGTATCCCTGAGGGATTTCACCGGTAAAGATATATTTGTAATTGGCGATGGTAAATCCTTTACTGAACCAATTTGGAGGCACAAACAGGAGAGCCGATTCCGGCGCGATACTCCCGATCAAGACCATGACAAACGGCCCGATTGCGAAGATAAAAACCAATAAGGCACTGATATAGATCCCAATGCTTTTCCATTTCGGTCTCATATCTCTATCCCCTATCCTTCACCCTTTTCAAGCATGATTCGGTTGGGGATCGCCTTTAATACCGCGAATATAAAGATCAGGGATATCCCCGCGATCAAAGCAGCCAGTGCCGCCCCCTGCCCAAATTTCGTTTGGATAAAGGACTCTGACCATATGTAGTAACTGATCATGGTGGTTGCCGTCCCCGGTCCCCCACCGGTCATGGCATAGGGGATGTTGTAGGTGGTAAATCCCGTTAAGGTTTCATATATGACGACGATGACCGCCATCGTTCTGATATGCGGCCAGGTAATAAATCTGAAGCTTTGGGATGCGTTCGCTCCATCGACCTTCGCAGCATCATACAGATCCGGGGATATGGCGACCAGGGCCGCCATCATGAGGATGATGGGAAACGGGAGCTGAGCCCATATGAAAGCGATCATGACCCCCATTTTGGCGGTTTGAGCCTGTGTCAGCCAGGGTATATACTCACTGATCAGTCCCATTTTATAGAGAGCGGCATTCAGCGCACCATAGCTGCCGTTAAAGACCCATTGCCAGATCAGTCCGGTAATCGCACCGGGTATGACCCAGGGTATGAGCACCACCGGCCTTAGGATGGCTCGACCGAAAAATTTCTCGTTTAGTAACCGGGCGATCGCAATGGAGAGCACCACGATGATCGGAACGGTGATAGCAATGAATATTGAGGTATTGGCCAAAGACTTTGTAAAGTAATAGCTATCAAACACTTTAGCGTAGTTTTTAAACCCTACAAATTTGAGGGGAAAGATCGGATGAATTCGGTGAAAGCTACTCCAGAGGGCGTGGCCAAACGGATATAACGTGAAAAAAATGATCAAACCCAGCGCCGGTAGGACCATCCAATAAGCAAGTTGGGATCTCCTGAGCTGGGCGAACACGTTAACCTACTTTCATCTCACTCACGGGTTAAAAAAGAGGGGGCAGTTTATAGAGGTGCCCAGCTCTCGATCTCAATGGCCAACTCGCCACTTTATGAAAATTCCTCCTTAAGCTCGTCCCATCTTCGTGCCGCGTTGTTTAGCGCTCTTCCTACTGAAATCTCACCGGCTAGGGTTTGCACCATTTGAGCCCGCATAAATGGGCTCCAAACTCCATACCACTCGGTCCTCACCGGAGCCCAGGCCAACTCGGCCTGCTGCTTGTACACGCTCATATCGATCCACGACTTCCACGCGGCACGGACGTCCGGGTCGTCGTAAAGGGGAAGCTGAGCAAAACCCAGCCCTTTCTCCAACGCCCACTGCTTGGCCACCCTATACTCGCCATCGGTCTTACCGCCAAAGTATTCGATGAATTTCCAGGCTGCGTCCCTCACCTCTTTGCCTCGCGCAGCGGCCATCTGGGTCATGCAGTAAAATTTGGCAAATCCGAGACAGCGATGCGCCTTCCCTGGCATGAGGCCCAATCTAAATTCACCGGCCAGGGGGTTTACTCCAGGGTTGTTCAACTGGGCCAACATATAGTTGAACATGAATGTGAACGCGTGTTGCCCGGTGCCCATTGCCGGGGCAACCTTCGATTCATGGGGCAAAAAGGTCGCTATCTCCCATTTGTTGATGCTGTCTGCATAAAATTGGAGTTGTTTGTAGGCAGCGTGGTTGCGATTGTTAAATACGGGATTGAGATCCCCATCAAACGGCCGCTCGCCTCGCCCGTAAACCATGGACCAGAATGTGTCGAGAAAGTTGGGTAGATCCTCCGCTACTTCGTACATGATTGGGTACTTTATCCCATCCGCTTTGAGCTTCAGGGAGTAGTCTCTTACGTCTTCCCAGGTCTCGGGCGGTTTGGTGAACCCATGTTCCTCAAGGATCCGTTCGTTGTACATGAATGTGTGCAAATCTGCGTAGTAGGGAAGTCCGTAGAGTTCACCATTATATGTCATTTCGGAGAGCGCATAGCCAGCGATTTCATCTTTATAATCCAAGACCTGGGGGAAGTACCTTTCTAACGGGACAACCCACCCGGCCAACGCAAACTCAGGCAACCAGTCTCCACCGTTATACAGGACATCTGTGGCGGTGTGACCCATGAATCGGCTCACCATCGTTGGCCGATATTGGGTCCATCCAAAGTCACTCAGCGAAACGGTCAGGCCTGGATATCGCTGTTGGAACCTTACTATATTGTCCTGAATTGTCTCTATCGAGTAGGACCAAACCACGAATTGCAACCCGATCCTTTGTGCCCATACGGGCATCCCAGAGGATAGAGCCGCTAACGCAGCAGCCCCCCCAGCCATGCCTTTAAGGAATTTACGCCGAGATATGCCTTTCTGATACATCTCTATCCTCCTTAGACTTTGAGGGTTTGGGGATCATTGACTATCCCCCAGGTATCTGTAGGTTACTTCTGGTGACCACCCCCTTGTTACAGCTTCAACAATATAGCTCTGGAAGCCAACGGTATGGTACGAGTGGAGAGAGCATGGAAGTGGAGCCACAGGGCTGTAGCATGAGTAGAACGGCAGCATCGGACACAGCTAGGATAGCTGTGGAAAAATTTAGGGTGGCTCATGGGCAATTACCCCCCCTGGAACTTGCCCGATGATCAACCAATAGTCCCCAGAGCTAAGTGCACACATTATAAGCTGGAAAGACCGCGTTTGTCAACCCCCCTATGGACAGGATCTGTTAACTTAGTGGTGATACTTTAACAATGATCGTGATTTATGATAAAATAACAGGAAATGGCTACATTCTGGACGACTGAAGACCAGCTTTTCTCACTGGCAAGCCGGGAATTATTCACTGCTGTCGTCGGTGACATCATGGATCAGCTCGGGCTTCATCACCAATTCTTGCCACCATCCATCCGGCCGCTCGATCCAGGTATGGTCACGATCGGTCGAGCGATGACGGTGCTGGAGGCGGACTGCTTTGAATCGGTCACGTCCGATCGTGATCACCCGAACCCGATCATGGATAAGCCGTTCGGGCTGATGTTCGAGGCCCTGGATGACCTCAAACCCAACGAGGTCTACGTATGCACCGGTGCATCTCCCCGTTACGCCCTGTGGGGCGAGTTGATGAGCACGCGGGCGATGAAACTCGGGGCTGTGGGTGCGGTGCTGGACGGTTACTCACGGGATACTAAGGGGATCCTGGCGCTGGGATTCCCGACCTTCTCCTATGGACCTTACGCTCAGGACCAAGCGCCACGCGGCAAGGTCATCGACTTTCGCACGCCGATTGAGATTGCGGGTACCCGGGTCAACCCGGGCGATATCGTCTTTGGCGACATCGACGGTGTTTGCGTCATGCCTCGCGAAGCCGAGGAGGAGATCTTCGCCCGCGCCCTCGAAAAAGTACGTGGTGAGAAGACCGTCAAGCGTGCCCTCGAGTCCGGGATGAGCGCGAAGGAAGCGTTCGAAAAGTACGGCATGATGTAACCCTCAGGTTTCGTTACAGTTAACTAACTCTTCTTGGATCGTTTCAAGCACCTCGGCAGCGGCCTGCCGCACACGGCTGTCCTCGTCTCGTAACGCTTCGATCAGGGCGGGAATCGCGTCCCGGGCATCCGGGCCGATCTCTCCCAGCGTAATGGCCGCCTGCCAGCGTACGCTGGGTTCTGCATCCTGTAGTGCCTCGATAAGCTGGCTGATCTGTTGATCTTGGGCTGCATGGACCGCGACAACGCCAGTTAAAAGGACGAACGCTGCGAACACCCCAGAAAGCGCCGTTCGGTTCATGGGATTTCCTCCTCAGAATTATACCCTAATTGACCTCAATCATAAACCTTAAGATGCTCCTCAGTCCGGTCTTAAAGCGGAGAAAGACTTCATTTGTGTGGCCTGATGGTATCTTAAGACTATACTCAAAAAGGGGAGCAGGCCTCCAGCTCAGCTCTCAGTCGTCCTCGAACACGAAAATCTCTTTGTGCTTCCTGACGAAGTCCGTGAACTTTCCTTTATACGTCGTGGCTCGGATGGGTCGGTCGTCAATGTAGTGGTACTCCTCACCCTGCGCAGCTCGCGGCTTGTTGAAGATGATCTGATGATGTTTGACCCTGTGACGCCTGAGCCAGCCTTCGGTGATGGTGCGATGTTCATCGGTGCGTGCGGTGAGAAAACAGATGTAATGCCCTTGATTGTACCACTCGTTAATCTTGGCGATTGCTTCAGGAAATGGCTGGGCTGTGGCCATCTTCTCGGGGTGTTCATTGTCCACGTGTTCACAGACGACGCCGTCAATATCGATCATCATGATCTTGCGTCTCACGATCGCTACCTCTCCGTGTTCGGTTCCTGAGTATCTCGCCAAGAGAGTGACGTTCGGTTCATGGGATTTCCTCCTCCTCAGAGCTATGTCCTAATTGACCTCAATCGTAAATCTTAAGTGCTCCTCAGTATCTTATCTCGGCTGCGGTATCGAATAAAGCGACGATATTCTCAGGGGGGACATCTGGCTGAATATTGTGCACCGCTCCGATCACATATCCTCCATCCTGTCCCAATATTTCGACCATGTTCTTGACCTCTTGGGCGACCTCTTTCGGGGTTCCCTGTGGGAGAAGATACTGGGAGTCAATTCCACCCCAAAATACAATGCGACTGCCGTATCTCTCCTTCAACATTCTAGGGTCCATGCCTTGGGCAGTGACCTGCACGGGATTGATTATATCGACTCCGATTTCGATAAAATCGTCCAGAAAATGCTGAACAGTTCCACAACTGTGCAGATGAAGTTTTGCTCGGGTCTTGTTCTTGATCAGTTCAAAGTATCTCCTGTGATAAGGCTTGACCATTTCACGATATAGGTCGGGAGAGATCAGGGGACCAAGCTGTCCAGCGACGTCGTCGCCAATGGCCACAACATCCAGATATTTCCCGACCTCGTCAAGATATCTCTCCATTTTTGCACTTTGTATTTCGTACACCTGGTTCAGCAGTGATTCTGCCATCTTTTTATTCTTAATCAGATCTTTGAAGAATTGTCCCATCCCTCTCAAGAACCAGCATGTTTCGAAGATGCTGGTATCTCCCATGTGCCCAACTAATGCATAATCTGTGTTCTCTTTTAGGTGCTTTGCTATTTCTCCAAGTCCGTGGGTCCTTCCTGGATCATAGGGGTTGGGCCAGTGGTATTTCTCGATCTCGCGCACGGTAGTCATATCCGACAAAGGGTGTTCTATAGCATCGTAATAAAGCACCTGATCCCCTACCTTTGCGGCTCTATATTTTATCCCCCACTCATCTATATAGATGTCCGCGGAAGGCTGTCTCGACCGATCCTCATCGGGAGGATTTCCCCAAACGGCTCTCGTATCCACATGGAGGCTTTCTAGAATTTCCTCATCCACGTCTACGATCTGGAAGGGTTTCGATATCGTCTGAGGCTCGCGATCTAAAGATACTCCCAGATGCTTTCTCAATTTATCATAAGCAATTTTCGAGATGGTGGTATTAACAGTACTGCCTAAATCCAATGGGGGGCGGTCTGGTTCTTCATGCCGCAAAGCTCTGTTAACTCTCTCTCTTGAAGTTAGCATCTCCATAGAAAACGGTTAAGGGGACTCGCCCCGTTCAGGGGGCGAGGGGAATTGACCGCAGCGCGTCAGCGCTTGGTTCTCACCTCCCCGATTGTGTCTGCTTACCTCATCAAGGTCAACAAGACTCGCTATGTAGTCTACCCTATCAACCATATCAACTATCCTCGGGTGTGGATACCTAAATCTAAATATCGCAAGCCAGTTCTCCTTGGTCAAGTTCAAGTTAAAGATACGTTGCGGAAGCTTTCCCAATTCCAAACAATCGTTTACCGGAACGAAATCGAGGTTGTGGTTGTGGTTGTGGATGTGCAAGTCATGCCTGGTCCCGTCCCCCTGTTCGTTTCCGCCCCACCTGGATACGCTCCGGCTTGGTTCACCCAACCGGTTAAGGGATCGACGGCCCACAGGCTTCGCCCGTGATTCCCTCATCTCGACAAGGAGAAACAGATCAAAGGTCGGCTTTGGACCCGGACTGACTTCATCGCCACAGTAGGACAGGTGTCGTTGTCTTCTGTGACAATCCACAGATATATTGGGGACGAGGCTCAGAAGGAAAAGGGAGTTTAAGTTCAATTGAAGCGGGCGTATCAATACCGACTTTACCCGACGAACACCCAACAGCGAAAACTGAAACAACTTTTGCAGGCGGGTAGACGGCTCTACAACGCTGCTCTGGAGCATCGACTGCTGTGTTGGAAGAGCCACCGAAAGCCCATCGGGTATTTGAATCAGGCTCAAGACCTTAAATCGATTCGCCGGGAAGATCCCACGATCGGCCGGCTCAACTTTTCCGCTTGCCAGCAGGTGCTTCGCCGTTTGGATAAGGTGTATCGAGAGTTCGTCAAGGGCAAGCGGGGTCGGCCACGATTCAAACCGCTGGCGCGCTTCCGCTCGCTGGAGTTCCGTTTCGGTGATGGTACCAGCCTGACCCAGAACCACCGGCTGAGAATTCAACATGCTGGTGATATCAAGGTTCGCTGGCATCGTGGCCTGCCTGACGGTGCCAAGATCAAAGACTTGGTGCTGACTCGCCACGCTGATGGCAA
>JBHIAT010000042.1:0-23170 GCA_046758705.1 Bipolaricaulia bacterium | reverse complement strand
TTCAACCCATCCCAGAACGCTTCTTTCCCCGTCCCGATGGAGGTGACCACACCCAGCCCGGTCACCACCACCCGCTCTCGCTCTCTGCCCATGACGGTTATCTCCTCTTTACCTCAGTCCGTGGTCTTTGGCGATGCTCTCGAGTTGCCGGACGATCAGGTCAATGTCTTGGTTATAGAGAAAGATGATGATCACATCGTTCCAGTCGCTCATGAACGCGTCCGGAGCGGCGCTACCATGGACGGCACTGGGCACCAGGGTGGTCATGCGCAGGTCCTCGATGTTGCGCTGGGCGATGACGTCAAACGGATCGAGAGGCACATCGGTGCGGGCCGGGATCGAGCCCTTGATCCGGTTGAACGCGACCTGACCTTCGATCGAGCCGAGAAGCTTCAGCCATTCGAGGCCGAGTTCCCATCCCGGTGCGCCCTTCGGCATGGCGAACGCGTCAGTAACCAGGTCGAAGACTCTATCTGTCCCGGGGAACGGGAACATGTCGTAATCGATGCCGGCGACCCAGTCGGTTGCATCGAAGTGCCCCTTGATCCAGTCACCCATGATGATCATCGCTGTTTTGCCTTGTCTGACTAAGCTAGCGGCCTGACCCGAGGTCAGCATGGCATGATCCGGGTTGATGAAGCGGAGCATCCGCCGGAACGTCTCAAGCGCGATGATGAACTTCGGATCGAGTGCGGAGGCCTCCCCTTTGAAGTAATCCAGATAGAACTCTGGCCCACCGACGCCCAGCAGCACCACCTCGAACGCGTGAGCGGCTGGCCACTTGGATCGGGATGCCATCGACAACGGGATGATTCCGGCCTCCTGAAGCCTGTCCATCACCGTGAAGAACTCATCGATCGTCTCTGGGGGGCTGAGGTCGAGCTGATCGAAGATCCGCTTGTTGTACCAAACAAGGTTGGCACGATGGATATTGACCGGGACGGCGTAAAAGTCATCGTTGAACTGGACCAACTCTTGAATCGCCTCGGGGTAGACTTCAGACCACCCTTCCTGAACCCATAGGTCGGTCAGGGGCGCGATCAGGTTGTTCTGGACGTAGGTGAACCCTAGCTCTCCGCCGGGATGCACCTGAAAGGTCGTTGGCGGGTTTCCGGCGAGTATCAGGGCCTTCATCACCGACTTCGTTTCCACACCGGAGCCGCCCAGAACGGGGTTGTCGACGATCCGGACGTCCGGATATTCCTGCTTGTACAGATCAAAGAGCGCCTCGAGCGCCTCGCGTTCCTCACCAGCCGTCCACCAACTGTAGATGATCAGTTGATCCGATTGTGCCACTTGTGCCACAGCAGCGGTCGGGGACGTGAACACCAATACCGCAACGATCACCAACGCTCCCAACAGCAGGATAAACCGCCTGAACATCATCCACCCCCTGTCCATCTTGTTTCGCATCTTTGGATCCGAGCGTTCATGTTTTGACTTCCACCTCCCGCCCGCGGTCGGCCGAGGTATAGACCGCCTCGATGATTTGCTGGACAACCACCCCCTCCTCCGGGGTGCACAGGGGCTCTGCTTCGACCCCGGTAATCCGGTCGAGGAAGTGGTCGATCTCCTCCAGGAACGGGTCTGTCTTCTTATAGAGTGGTTTCAGGTCGGCCAGATGTCCATGGTGCTCGGTATAAATCTCCAAATCTTGATCATGGTCTAACCGAGCTCCTCCCCGGGTTCCCAACAGGTCGATGTAGAACGAATCTTTGGCGTTAGCTGCCCAACTGCATTCGATCGCCATGCTCGCGCCACCCGCAAATCGGACGAACGCGGTCGCGTAATCCTCCACATCAAATTTCGGCGTGTCTTGGGGAGCTCCTCCCCACATGTGCAGATAGAGGTAGTCGTCCCGATTCCCGAATTTGGCGTACGTACAAGCAGAGACGGTCTCTGGTTGTGGAAAACCCATCAGCCACAGGGCTAAGTCCAGAACGTGGCATCCGGAATCGATGAGTGTGCCCCCCCCGGATCTCTCCTTGCGGGTAAACCAGGAGCCCAGCGACGGTATCCCCCGCCTTCGAATCATCGAAATGGCGACATGATAGATCTCTCCCAGAGCGCCAGCTTGGATCATCCACTTGAGGGCGTGACTGTCATCACGAAATCGGTTGAAAAAGGCGATCATCAACACCCGGCGGTACGTTTCGGCCGCTTGTTCCATTTGGGTTGCCGCTTCAACGTTGATCGCCATAGGTTTCTCGCACAGGACATGCTTCCCCGACCTCAACGTATCGATCGTCATCGGCGCATGGAGGTCGTTCGGGGTACAGATGCTGACCGCTTCCACTTCGTCGAGCTTCAAAAGCTCATGATAATCGCGAAACGCATGGGGAACCCCAAACGCTTCGGCGAGCGCCTCCGCCCGTGCTTCGTCAACATCGACTACGCCCAGGACCTGCGCTCGGCCACTCTCCTGATAGGCGTTCACGTGGGAGCGGGCGATGGTGCCGCTTCCGATCACACCGACCTGGATCGGTTTCGACTTGGCGATCATCCATCCTCCAATCTAGTTACTGTAATATAATTCTTCAAAACTCCAAGCACATAGTCAAGATCCTGTTTTGTATGATCCGCAGAGATTTGAATCCTGATCGACTCATCACCCCTGGGCACCACCGGGAATTTCAAACCCGCCACCAAGACACCCCGTTCTTTGAGGTAGTTGACCAGTTTCTCCGTTTTCTGAGTATCTCTAATTATGACCGGCACGATGGGATGCTCTCCCTTTATTGTTTCATATCCCAAATCCACCAAGCCACTTTTGAAGTAACGGGTCTTCTCTCTTAAGGCGTCCAGCATGCTCCGTCCCCGATCGCTATCCAAGATCTCCAAAGCCTGTAACGCGGCACTGGCTTCGGAGGGGGTGATGGGATTGGAATATACGTAGAAAGGGGAGGTTTCCCGCAGGTATTCTATGATTTTGGCCTGGGTGACCACATACCCGCCGTTGACTCCCAGGGCTTTGCCCATGGTTGAGGTGATGATGTCCACCGCTTCCCCTCCGGTGACTTCGGGAGTTCCCCTTCCGGTTTTGCCGAAGGCACCGATACCGTGGGAGTCATCCACCACCGTAAATATCCCCTCTTCAAACTCGGAATCGTATTTCTGGGAGAGCGCCACCAGCTGGGCGAGGTCGGGATAATCTCCCCTCATGCTGAATACGCCGTCGGTGGCGATCATGATTCTTTTGCACTTTCCTACCCACTTTTTGATCTTTGACCCCAAATCCTCCATGTCCAGGTGCTGGTATATCTCCTTGTCCTGGGGTCTGGCCAATCGGATGGCCATGATGATGCTATTGTGGTTGAGTTGGTCGCTCATCACCACCGTGTCTTGGGAGATCAACGGAGCCAATATACCGCAGTTGGTCGAATAAGCGGAGCTGAATATCATGGCCGTCTCTTTGTCGTGGAAGTCCGCCAGCTTCTCTTCCAATGCGACGTGAGGTTTGTAGGTGCCGTGAATAAACCGCACCGCTCCCGGTCCGGTTCCAAACCTCTCGGCGGTCTCCTCCTCTGCTTTGATCAATTCCTCCTTCAAAGACATCCCCAAATAGGAGTTGGAATTCATTCGCAAAAATTCCTGGCCTTCTTGACCCTCAATGATATAGCGAGGACCTTTTTGATCCGTCGGTTCCTGGATCTCCGTGATCACCCATTCTTCCCCTTTAAGGGTTCCCTCTTTAGCCAGAGCTTCTAACGCTTTAGATGCCACGGATTCCATCTTCTCCAGTGGCATAAATTTCACCCCTTCCCACTTCTTTGCTGCTTGAGAACTTATTTTAGCATACCGATGATGGTGTTGATTCACAACTCTAGTATGAGCTTCCCTTATGTGAGCTTCTTTTTGAGCTTTGCGATCATATCTTTAGCCATGGCTGGGAGGTCATACTCCGGTTGCCATCCCCACTCCTCTCGAGCGGCGCTATCGTCTATCGAATTAGGCCAGGAATCGGCGATTTCCTGCCGGTGATCGGGCTTAAATTCGCAGCTAAATTCAGGTATGATTTCTTGGATTGATTGAGCCAGCTCACCGGCTGAAAAGCTCATCGAGTTGACGTTATAGTCACAATGGTGTTTCAGGTTTGAGAGATCCGCTTCGGCCACACCGATGAGGGCGTTGATGGCATCGGGTATATACATAAATGGAAGGACTGTGTCTTCTTTTACAAAGCATGTATAGTGCCCGGTTTTTATTGCCGCATAGAACATCTCCACCGCATAGTCCGTCGTTCCACCGCCGGGCGGAGTCTTGCTGCTGATGATGCCCGGTAATCTGACTCCGCGAACATCCAATCCAAACCTGTTGAAGTAATAGTTTCCCAGTAGTTCTCCGGTCACTTTGGTCACCCCATAGATGGTGATGGGGCGGAGGATGGTCTCATTGGGGGTGTGATCGGGGGGAGCTTTAGGTCCAAAAACGGCTATGGAGCTGGGAAATATAATTCGGATGAGTCCATGTTTTAGTCCGGCTTCGAGGACATGATATAGCCCTAAGACGTTTACGTGAAAGCAAGCTTGCGGATTTTCCTCACCGCTAGCAGAGAGAATCGCTCCCAAATGATAGATGACATCGATATCATATTGCTCAATGACCACTTCTAAAGTGCTCTGATTGAGGACGTCAACCAATTCAAAAGGACCTTGTTTAAGCATGTTTTCGGTAGGTTCTATGATGTCGGTGGCGATTACACAGGCAGTGTCATATTTTTTTCTCAGCGCGTCCACCAGTTCGGAGCCTATTTGACCGCACGCACCGGTGACCAAAATCTTTTTTATGGTATTATGCGTCATAGACAAGACACCTCACAGTTCCTGGATCAGCGCTTGACTAGGGAGTCTCCTCGAAGAGAGGCATCATAAGGAGAAAGGAGATGTTGCCCAATGCACAAGAAATCCCGACTACATGATCCTGCCCGCTAACCTGCGGTAACTTGGGGGACATCGCCGACCTCAACTTTGATCGAGATCTTCAGCGTTTCATCCTGGGGCAGTTGTCCTTCCATGTGAAGCGTCACGGCCTCCTTGATGTTGGCCACTAACTCATCTAAAGTCTCGCCCTGAGTGAAAATATCCTCCGTGACACCGTGAGCGCACCAAAGGTCGGATTCCGTGTCAAAGTAAGCCTCTATCTCCACTGTGGTGCTCATCTTCTCTCTCCCTTCCTTTACCAGTGAGGTCAACGATGGATGGAAAACAGCTTGATCACAATAGATGCGTTTCCAGCCTGATTGACCCTCACTTACAAGTATACCTCGATCGGATAGTTCGAATCGAGTCACACGGGCACTAGAAACTATCGGTTGGTGAAGTCAGCCCAATTGAACTCACGCAAGGTTTAACCTTCTTACCCATCATACCGTTTGACACAAATCACTATCCCGAGATATATTGAGTCAGCGCGATCGCGATGCCGGGGGCCGATCATGGGTTTACGGGTTCAACTCTTTGGACCGTTCCAACTCTGGCGCGATGGAGAGCTGATCTTACCAGAAGATTGGAGAGGTTACAAACCCCAAGCCTTTTTCAAAATCCTGCTCACCGATCCCGGGCGCACCTTCACCCACGATCAGCTCATCGATTGGCTCTGGCCCGATACCGATCCCGACAAAGCCCAGAAAAACCTCCGACC
This sequence comes from Bipolaricaulia bacterium, assembly GCA_046758705.1. GTDB lineage: Bacteria > Bipolaricaulota > Bipolaricaulia > JBHIAT01 > JBHIAT01 > JBHIAT01. The sequence goes on along the minus strand of JBHIAT010000042.1, from coordinate 17,530 downwards.
TCTGGTCAGTCGCGTGCGCCGCATCCTGGAGCCTGAGCTTAAACGAGGTACACGGTCTCACTATATCCTCACCCACCCCTCCGGCTATCGCTTCAACGCCCAAGCCGACTGCGTCATCGACTCCGAGATCTTCAAAGGACACCTGCAGCAAGCCAGGCAGTTGGAATCCCAAACCCAATTTGAACAGGCTATTCAGGCATATCAGCAGGCAGTAACTCTGTATCAGGGGGAGTTTCTCGCCGAGGATCGCTACGAGGACTGGGCCATCCCGCATACGGAACGATGGCAGGGGATCTATCTCGATACCTTGTCCCGACTGGCCGAATGTCACGCTCGCCTGGGTCAATATCGAAGAGCGATCGCCCGCTGCAGTCAGATCCTAGAGATCGAGCCCTATCGCGAGCCGACTTACCGACAATTGATGCTTTACCATTATCTAAACGGTGACCCAGACCAGGCGATCCGGACCTATGAGCGGTTTCACACCTTGCTAAACCAGGAACTGGGCGCTGGACCTCTGCTTTTAGGGTGCTCCAGAGGGGGTTTTCATAGATGACTAGTTTTCAACTTCCCTGAACTCGCCTTCTAAGTGACGCTCCCCGCACTAAAGTACGGGGCTTCTCGTTTCACAGGCGGAACTTGCTCTCGCAGCGGTTCACGCCTCCACGCTGGCCGCGCCCGGCCAGTTCACACACAACGTTTTAGTTTCTTTAGGCCAGGCTTCGCGGCTGTTAGCTTCTGTTTCGCTGAACAGCAAAACGCTGGCAAAATGCACCTGGCTATACCCACAACGTTTTACGTTGCTCAGGGTTGCGGCAACAACCCCATACGTTGTCAAAGATCTGTGATCATTATACCATGGAAAGAGGAGAAAGTCCACGCGGACTGAAGTCCGGTGTATTGACCGATAATAATCGCCACCGCTGGGGCATGGTAGCGCCGCCCTCATCGGTGGGCTGTACATACATCGCTTCAAGGCGACGCATCTCATCGAGAACACCACCTCTAGTTTGATGAGCAAAGTATAATGAGAGTACCCCAATGAAGAGAGCCGCTACAAAAATCACCCAAATCACGATTTCACTCTCGGTGGGCTCAACCCGTTGAGGCAAAGTTAATGCAGCAATGAGGGCTGAACCTGCAAAACCAAGAATCACAGACCCTATTGTATGAAAGAGGAGACTATCAATCCCAAGTCGCCTAATCCTTGTTTTCAAATGACTCCAATCTGATATCGTAATAGGAATTCCTTGCTCTTTCTTTGGTGGTAAGAACTCAATGTCTTTAGCCACAGTCACAGTAGGAGGTCCCTGATTACTCATCTCTGTTCTCCTCTTTCTCCTCTGGTTTCACAACACCTAAGCGCATTGCACTAAAGAATACAGTGTGACCACAGTTTTTACACACTAATACGATAATTGGAATTACGGGGCCAGCTGTCAACGCTCCACCGAAAAACTCTCGAATTTCAAATACCTTGTTCGAAATCTCCCATTGGGTGTCATTACAGACATAACAGTTTCGTGGGGATGGCCATTTTTCGTTAAGGTGTTTAGCTAATTGCTGGATCTGCTCCTTATTTAACTCCATGACCTACTCCTTTCAGAAGCTACCTCACAGTTTAAGGAGATCTTATACCGACTAGCTCTATTCCTTCTTAAACCACCTCCTCCACCAGGGCGAAACTCTCTCACCTCAAACATTAAACCATTCCCTCCCTGAGCTGTGCACGAAGCCGCCTGAGATGGTTCTGGAGGTCTTCAAACAGCGCCCTAAACGAAGACTTATCAAGCTCATCACGAACCTCACTAGAAAGGATACCAGCCTTAAAGCGATTCTCAATCTCAATAAACTCAACAAGACCGGGGTAATACTCTTCTGTTGACTCCTCTGCAAGCCACCTCTTCTCTCTGAATAAATCAAGCATTTTTTCTAGACCAGGTATAAGTTTTTCCTCTATTTGTCTATGTTCATATTCAATAGACTCCTTAGACTCGGTAGCCCCTGCTTTCTTCCTGGCAGCCTTAATTCGCTGACTCACCACAAGTTTACCACGGGCTTCCTGATAGATTCCAACCATCGGCGAGTAAAGTTCCTTAACCTGCTGTTCGACGAAGCGGTGCCTTTGCTGTCGAACACTCTCTCTTTGCTGAAATTGATGTTGAAGCTCCATTTGTTTCCGGGCATTCCGAGCCCCTCTTTCGTTACCGAGCAAGGTACCGATCACGGCTATTATGGGGCCACCTATACCAACGGCTATTGTTACCCAATCCATACGCTACTCCCCTCTCCCAAACCAACGTTTCCACCAGGACATCAATCTGTCCAGTACCCTTGTTCTGAGGATTTTCGTATCGGTGCAGCTTCCTTTATAAGCTCTTCAACATCGTAGATGGGGAATAATCGAAGTTGGCCTGGTTCCTCTTCCATGACTTTGATAACATCGCCTTCTTTGCAGATCTTAAACAAAGCTCGCTCTCCTCTAATATCACGGACAATTGCGAAGTCACCCTCAGATAAAGGGTTGTGCCCCAGAGAGCGTAGATAATTCAGTGCTTCTCTAAGCTGTTTCACACTCAGAAACTTTCTCAACTTGGCGAGAATCGCGACCTCTCTAAATTCCTCTTTAGTGAACAATGTTTGGCGGCCCCGCCTCCCGGGAACTGTAGGGTCAATCAATCCTTGCTTCACCCAACGCATGAGCGTACGATAAGGAACTTCCGTTTGTTCTGCCACCTCCTGGCTGGTGTAGAATTCCATTCCTCACTCCCCCCTTTAACCTCTTTTAAAACATCATAACCCAAACCAACCTGTTTGTGCAAAACATTGCCACAATTTGAAATTTTGGCAATGCGACTATATAATCTTCTGGGCCTCAACATTAGAGAGGAGGTAGAATCATGGCTTTAAGTCAAGCAGAACAGCAGAGGGTCCAAAGCTGGCTCAACACCAGGGGCAGACAGCACAGCTGTCCGGTTTGTGGTGCTAACAACTGGAGCATTGGTGATGTTGTTAGTGCTCCTATATATACCAACGGTGGAGTACAACTCGGCGGCCCCTCGGTTCCTATGGTTCAGCTCGTTTGCTCGAACTGTGTCTACGTTCGTCTTTTCGCTGCTAAGCCAATCGGCTTAGTATCGTAGTTGGTGACGCCGTCCTGTGCCTCAAGGGCGGCGTTCTCTTTTTTGACGGAGGTTACGGAGGAACACCGTCTATTTACTCCTCCCAAACAACTGTCTCCACCAGGGCGAGACTTTGCCCGGGAGCTGCCGGTTGAGCATGTCGGGAAGGCGCTCGATCTCCTGGTCTCTACGCTCGAGTTGGTGCTCCAGGCTCTCGATCCGGTCTCGGAGCTCCTGAATCAGCTCGTCCCGAGCATTGGTCGCGGCGACCTCGGCGCGCTGGATTCCTGTTAAGACCTCTCGACGATTGCTCGTTCACCGTACAGGACGGGCTGGAGATCCATGCCGCGAACGGACGGGACCTCTGGTATGTGAACCTGAGCGCTCCTCGCATTCTTCGACCGGTTTGGGGGGACTTCGCCGTCCAGACGGTTTGTGTGCCCGTCTCCGGAGAAAACCCTGTCATGGGTGGGATTCTACTGTGGAAGGACCAGGAGAATTACTTACGCCTCGATAAAGGAACCCAGGGTGCGTACGAAATCTCGTTCATAGGATGCCTCGGAAATGAAGATGTGGTCATCGGGCGCGGGCGTTTGGCTAGCGAGCGCGTCTTTCTGCGGTTGGAGCGACTTGGCAGCCGTGTCTATGCTCTGTGTAGCACAGACGGCACAGACTGGTACACCGTCGGATCGGTGGAGTTTTCGGTCGAGGACCCAGTTGAGGTCGGTGTTTACGCCATCGGCTGGATAGACCGCACCATCTATCCCGGTGCTTATCCGGATGGGACGGCGATTCGGTTTGAGTCGTTTCAGGTGTGGGGGAGGTAGGAGTGTAAGGTAGAGAGACCCCTATCACTCCCATGACGATCCGCATTTGCCGCACAGGTGCACCGCCACCCCCAGCTCGGCCAGCATCGCCGCTTTGGCCGCCAGCGCGTTATCGGCCATCTCCGCCGAGGGAGCATAGGCGACGTTCAAGTGGTTGGCCTTATGCTGGGCCATCATCTGGTCGCGGCTGACGCCGTGCAGCACGGCGTGCATGATCGGCCACTGGGGAGTGGTCGCCTGCCAGCGCCGCTCGGTCTCGGCTTGAGGTAGCTTCACCACGGTCGCCCGGCCCAGATCGGCGTGCAGCGCACCGCTCTGCACGAAGACCCGGCTCCACACGATCTCTCCCGGTTTGCTCACCCCTTTGAGGGTGCCACCCCCTAAGCGGAAGTACATCGGTGGCTGGCGTTCACTGACGGCCCCTGCGTAACCGCCGATGAAGTGAGAGGCGGGTGCCGCCCCCGAGATCAGGAACACCCAGACGAAGTTGTCGATCCCTTCGCCCTCATACCATTCGCCCCAGCGCAGGTCGTGTAGCGTCGTGGCCGGGTCAAGGTCCATCGACGTCCACACCCGATTGGTCACCAGCGCGTCCACGCCGGCACACTCGTCGACCTCGTTGAAATGGGGCAACGGCTGACCGGCGTACAGCTCTTGGCCGCCGGCCTGATCGTAGACCGGCGGTCGCTCGGCGTTGTTCAGCAACCCTTCGGCCAAGTCGGACGCCGGGGCCATATCTTTCAGTCCCTGCTGATACTGAATACCAATGGCGGCGCAGCCGAACTCGTGAGCGATGCGCACCGCGGCGATGTACATCTTGCACTGCTCCAAAATCTGCGCGTCGGTCAGATCCGTCTCCGGATTGGGACCGGTGGCGAAGGTCATGCCGCGTTCATCCAACCAATCGCGCACCGCGTTTGCCTGTTTGTCCGAGACCTGACACATCGCCGCGATCAACGCCGATTGGCTCAGTCGCTCTTTATAAATCCCCATGGGGTTGAGCAGTTCGTCGTCGATGATCGCATTGTACATACCCATACAACCTTCATCGAAGACGCCCAGGATCGCCTTTTCCCGTTCCAGTTGGTGAGCCAGCGCTTGGCCTAATTCGACTTCGGCGGCAGGCAAATCAGCGATGTTTAGATCGCGCACGTGGCTGGTATCGTGGTCGATGCGGCCCTGCTTCAGCCACTGGCGAATGCCGTTCAAAAAGAATCCGTCGTTAAAATCTTCGCTCCACAGGGTGCTGTAAGGCACGCCCATTTTGGTCAGACAGCCATTGAGGTTGAGCATGCCGACCAGTCCTGGCCACTGACCGGACCAATTGGCCAAGGTCAGGATCGGTCCCCGATGGCTGCGCAGGCCGGCCAGGACGTGGTGACTGTATTGCCAAACCGCCTCGGCCACGATCAATCGCGCGTCGGGGTGGATATCTTTAAAAACATCCATGCCCATGCGCTGATTCCAGATGAAGCCGTGATCCAGCTCCGGATCATAGGGATGCGCGCGGCACACCGTGATACCCACGCCAGCAAAGGCATCCGTAATGAGGACTTCCATCTCTTTCTGAGCTGCCCAGCAGGTCTGATTGGCCGCTTGGCGCAGGTCACCGTTGGCCACCAGAAGCACTTCATCTGGCGCGGGGGGCTGGGGTTCTGGAAGTTGAGGAATCTCATAGGATGACATGTTCAAAAACCTCCTTTGAGGGGAAGCTTCACCGCCTCTCCGCTCTTGGCTGAGCGGACGCCGGCCTCGACGATCTCCGCGGCGTCCCGGGAGATCCGGGGGTTGACCAACCCTTCCAGCGGTCGGTCGTCTCGGAGGCAGGTCAGGAAGTAGGCCGGACCGTTGTGCTCGCCCAGCGGGAGCGGTGGTGGCGTGACCTGCCGGCCGCCGGGCTCATCCTGGCTGGCCAGCAGAACACCGTCAGGCCCGATGATCGCGGTCGCTTGAGTTCCGTTGACGATCAGCCCGAGGGGTTGCTGTCCGACCTGAGTCCAGGTCGCATCGCACAGACCGAGCGCTCGGGGATAGCGGAGGATCAGGCTGGCATTGTCGTCGACGTCGATGTAATCTTTGACCAGTCGGGTGGCCACTCCGATGACCGACTCTGGAACGCCGAGAAACCAGCGACACAGGCTGGCGCCATAGCCACCATAGTCGAGGCTGGCGCCGCCGCCGTTCTGCTCCTCGTCGTAGAGCCAGTTGTAAAAGTAGGGAGAGCAACCGATCTCCTTGGGGCCGCTGTGGCCGCCGAAGTAACGGATCCGGTGGACCTCTCCCAGGTCTCCCTGCTCGGCGAGCCGGTAGACGTATCGGATCGCTGGCATCCAGGCCGTCGGCCAGTTGATCATCAAGCGGATGCCGGCCTCCTCGGCCGCCTGAAGCATGCGATCGGCCTGTTCCAGGTTCGCGGCCATGGGTTTTTCGACGATGGCGTGGATGCCACGCTGGGCGGCCGCCTCGACGACCGGGGTGGCCCCGGCGTTGGAGGTGCAGACCAGGACGATATCGAGCTGTTTGTCATCGAGCATCTGCCCGTAATTCTCATAGAGGTCTTCGATGCCGAAGTTCTGAGCGATCTTGGCTCTCAACGGCTCATGGGGATCGGCGGCGGCGACCAGCTCGGCTCCGCCGGTCTTCTGAAAGTCCGGTAGCAGACCCCAGACGTGGTCGTGAACGAGTCCCGCAATACCAATGCGGTAATGGGCATGAGCTGGCATAGGGCACACCTCGCTTAGCAGCTTAGAACTTAATCATCTCCCCGGTCTCCGACGATTGATAGATGGCGTCAAAGATTCGGGCCAGGACGAGCGACTCCTCGGCGGGGACTGGAGAGGGCTTTCCATCGCGGATCGCTTCAACAAAGGCAGTTATCTCGGTCGTGTGAGGGTCCTCCCGTTGAGGGGGGATGTCGGGGGTGACGTTGACCAAGGCTCCGTGACGCTGCTGATAAATCGTCAACGGCATCAGACGCGCTCCCCCTTCATCTCCAAACAGGAGCAAGCGGGGGCCGGGATCGTCCACATTTGCGGCCCAGCTCGTCTCCAAGGTGAGGACGGCACCGTTATCCAGGTAAATCTGGGCGGTCGCGAAGTCTTCCACGTCGAACTTTGCCACATCCCATTCCCCCCAAGGATTGACGATCCCCTTCCGATTGCCGAAGGCCGTCATGGTCATCCCGCTCACCGTCGTCGGCTTGGGGTAGCCGATCAGCCACATGGCCACGTCGAGGACGTGAACGCCGATGTCCAGCAGAGGGCCGCCTCCGGAGGCCGCCTTGGAGATGAACGTTCCCCAACTCGGGATCCCCCGTCGGCGTAGGGCGACCACCCGGCCATAGTACACCTTTCCTAACTCTCCGGCGTCGATGAACCGCTTTAGCACCTGAATATCGCTCTGGAACCGGACATGGAGACCGATCTGAAGGATCCGCTTGTTTTTGCGGGCGGCCTCCACCATCGCTGCTCCATCCTCGGCGTTTCCGGCCATCGGCTTCTCGCACAACACATGGAGATCGGCCTCCAAGGCAGCGACCGTCGGTCCGCAATGGAAGTTGTTGGGGGTGCAGACGCTCACCGCGTCCAGGCCCTTCAGTGCCACCAGGTCCCGATAGTCAGTGAACACGTGGGGAATATTAAACTGGCGGGCGACCTTCTGGGCCCGTTCCTCTATGAGGTCACAGACAGCGTAGAGTTCAACCCCATCAACGGCGAGATAGCCGGGGATGTGGGACTCTTGAGCCACCCCTCCTACACCGATGATCCCGACCTGAACGGGTTTTGGCCGCTTTCGAGATGGTGTTGGTGTCATGAATCGTCCCTCGATTGGATCTCAGTCGAGGCCGGAGAGGTGGAGGGGACACCCGCTTCGATGGCCTTCCGCATACGTTCCAACCCCGCTGTGATCTGCTCCTGGGAGGTGGCGTAGGAGAGCCGGATATACTCCCCGGTTTCGCTGGCATCACGATGTCCGAAGCAGTTTCGACCGAGGACCGCGACCCCCGCCTCATGCAGCAGGAATCGCTGGAGCTCGCCCGAGTCGGACAGCTTCAATGTCCGGCAGAGTTCGGTGACATTCGGGAAGGCGTAGAACGCACCGGCGGGTTTGAGGCAGCGGATCCCCGGGATATCATTGAGCCCCTCCCAGATCAGTTCGCGTCGCACCTTGAACTCCGCGACCATCGCCTCAGGCTCCCGTTGTGGTTCCTCCTTTTCTAGGGCGGCGAACGCTGCGTGTTGGGTGAAGGTGGCGACACAGGAGTAGACGTTGGTCGCGATGCGGGCGAGGCCGGCGGCCAGCTCCCGATTCATGACCCCGAAGCCGAGCCGCCAGCCGGTCATCGCATACGTCTTGGAGACGCCGTCGATCAGGACGGTGCGCTCTTTCATCCCGGGGACCGAAACGATACTGTGGAATGCCCCATCGTAAATGATCCGGGAGTAGATCTCATCGGAGGCGACCCACAGATCGTGTTGGTTCGCCAGCTCGGCGATCGTCTTGAGGTCCTCCTGAGTGAGCATTGCACCGGTCGGGTTGTGGGGAGAGTTGAGGATGATCATTCGAGTCCGCGGGGTGATCAGCGAACGCAACAACTGTGCATCGAAACGGAATCTCCGCTCCTCGACGGGTGGGAGCGAGACGGGCCGAGCCCCCACGAACGCGATCACCGATTCGTAGATCGGAAAGCCGGGGTTGGGGTAGATGACCTCGTCCCCCGGGTTGACACAAGCGAGGATCGCGCCAAAGATGACCGGCTTCGCCCCGGGTGTCACGACCACCTCGTCGGGATCGACGTCGACCCCGCGGGTGCGCTCGATATAACGGGCGATTGCCTCACGCAACGGCCGGATTCCAGCGGACGGGTTATAATGGGTCTCCCCGCGCTCCAGAGCGTCGATGCCGGCGTTTCTGATCCATCGCGGCGTGTCAAAGTCCGGCTCACCTACAGCGAAGCTGATGATCTCCTTGCCGGTTGCTTTAAGCCGCTCGACCTCGGCGAGCACCTCGAACGCGGTCTCGGTGCCCAATCTTGCCATCCGGTCTGCGATCTGCATCTTGGTCTCTGTTGACCTCCTGACTCTATCTCTATCGGAACACCTCGATTCGGATCCCGCCGTCTCCGGATTGAGCGGAGACATTGAGCGGCTCCATAGCAGAGATCGTGATCACCCGGGTCTCCCCGCCCACCTCGAACGTGCCGTCGGCGGTGAACGCCTGTCGGAACGCAGTGGCAACGTCCATTGCGGGCGTACCCGGTGGGAACCCGCGTGGCCCGGATGAGAACCCCTTGCTTCCGTCGACCGTCGTGATGGTGAGATTAAGGAAACCGATCCCGCTCGCCCGGCCGTTGAACGTGATCACCACCTGATCGGTGTTACGAATTCCTTCAAAGGCAGGCAGAGCCGAACTCCTGTCCGGGAAGAAACCAGGGCCGGAGACACCTTCGACGGGATAGTCCATGCTGAGCAGATGGAGGTCCGAGGGGACAATGCCGTCGGGAATTGTCACCTCTCCGGTCTGGTCATCTCGGATCGGCCCCTGGAAGATCACCCCGTTCCCCAAGAACGGGTCGTTGAGAAGCTCCTTTTGCTTTTTCTCAACCAGGTTCAGGATCTCCCGGACCTTGCTAGCCCCAGCCAACCGTCTGATCAGGAGCTCGTTGATCAGGCCGCTCGATCCGCCGCCGACCTCGTTGGAGATCCCGACCATCGGTTCGACGAACCCTTCTTTGTTCTCGAACCCGCTCCACACGGTGCGAATCGGGTAGCGCGCTCCGCTCAGCTTGGCCTGGGCCAGCGTCTCGAGCGTCTGGAGGTAGTAGGGGCCCCAGTTCCAGAAGACGCCGGTGAGGTGGGAGTTGAGGGCGAACTTTGACATGTCGGACTGATAGCTGACCGAGAAGACACCCCGCTCTTCAGCCGCCTGAGGGACCGCCGGCGTGTCCTCATGCATCGTCACCACATCAGCCCCAGCCTCGATGAGCGCGAACGCCGACTCTCGGGCCTTGGGTGGGTCAAAGAACGTGCCCAGCCCGACGACGCGCATCGTCACCTCCGGGTTGACCGTTTTGGCTCCCAGGTAGAAGGCGTTCAGGATGCGGATGACCTCGGGGATCGGAATAGCGGCCACATAGCCGAGAACGTTCCTCTGGGTCATCGCACCGGCGACCAGGCCGGAGAGGTAGCGGGCCTGATACATCCGGCCGAAGTAGTTGCCCATGTTCGCCCCGACCTTGAAGCCTGAGCAGTGCTCAAAATGGACGTTCGGGAAATCGAATGCCGCTGCCAGCGTCCCATCCATGAACCCGAAGCTGGTGGCAAACACGACGTCGAACCTCTGGGCGGCAAACCCGCGCGCCACCCGCTCGGCATCCGGATCGGAGACGTTTTCCGTCGCAACCGTCTCCAGCCTGAACTCCTGGCCCAGCTCTGAGGCAGCGAACTGTTGCTCGGCAAACCGCCGTCCCTGTTCGTGTCGGAACGTCCAACCAGCATCCCCCGGTGAGGTCAGATAGATGAACCCCGCACGCAGTCGGGGCTGACCGAAGGCAATCAGGCCTGGGGCGAGGCCGACCGCGACCGCTCCCCCCATCACGCCCTTCAGAAACGTCCGCCGGCTGATCCGGCTCTTTGGTGATATAGACATGTATATACCCCCCTCATGATTGGGTCGGATGTCGTCACGGAGATTGCCGGCCCGGTCGACCCGACCCTGAACGATTTTTTCGATGAAATCGCCCGGCATAGCACCGGTTGACAGGCTCATTTTAAGTCAAATATAATGAACCTGTCAAAAGACGGTTCGTCGCAATCTAGCAACGCACCCGATAACCGCGAGGTATTTTGGATGGCAAATGTGGTCGAAACCTCCCCGCCGCTCCTCGAGATGATCGGGATCACCAAACAATTCCCCGGTGTATTGGCCAACGACAGCGTCGATCTGCAGGTCGAGGCCGGTGAGATTCACGGGCTGTTGGGAGAGAACGGTGCCGGCAAGACGACGTTAATGCGCATCCTCTACGGTCTTTATCAGCCAGACCGTGGGGTGATCCAATTGCGTGGCAAACCGGTCCGGATTGCCTCCCCCAAGGATGCCCTCGCATTGGGGATCGGTATGGTCCATCAGCACTTCATGCTCGTGCCGACCATCTCGGTCACCGAGAACATCATCCTGGGGCTCAAGGGTAACGGCGGTCCGCTGCTCGATCTCAAGCGGGCCCGGGCCGAGGTCTTTCGCATCTCGGAGGCGTACGGTCTGGAGGTCGACCCGGATGCGAAGATCTGGGAGTTGTCGATGGGCGAACAGCAGCGGGTGGAGGTCATCAAAGCGTTGTATCGCGGGGCCGATCTTCTGATCATGGATGAGCCGACCGCAGTCCTCACCCCCCAGGAGGTCGATGCCCTGTTCCAGACGATCGAATCGCTGGTGGAGCAGGGCCTGACCGTCATCTTCATCACCCACAAACTCAAAGAGGTGACCGCGGTCACCGACCGGGTGACGGTGTTGCGTAAGGGCCAGGTGGTGACTACCGTCTCCACCGCCGAAACCGATCGCACCGCGCTGGCCAGGATGATGGTCGGCCGGGAGGTGCTGTTCGAGACCGAGCAGGTCAGTGCCGAGGTCGGAGAACCGGTCATCGAGGTTGACGGGGTGGAGGCGTTCGACGACAAAGGGCTGCCTGCCCTTAAAGATGTTTCCCTCTCTATCCGTCAAGGGGAAATCGTCGGGCTTGCCGGGGTCTCCGGCAACGGCCAGAAAGAGCTGGTCGAGGTGCTCACCGGGATGCGCAAGGCAACGAACGGGCAGGTGCGAATCGACGGTGCTGACCTCACCAACGCCTCACCGCGTAAATTTCTCAACCACGGGATCGGTTACATCCCCGAGGATCGGATCTCCCAAGGCTTGGCCCCCGACCTTTCGGTCGCCGACAATCTGATTCTGAAGGCTTATCGGGATAAGCGGTTCTCCAAAAACTGGTTGCTGAGGCATCGGGAGATCAAGGCGTATGCGCAGGAGTTGATCGAGGATTTCGATGTGCGCACGCCTTCGGTGGAGGTTCGGACGAAGCAGCTCTCTGGCGGGAATCTCCAGAAGCTCATCCTTGCCCGAGAGCTTGCCCGAGCCCCGAAGCTGCTGATCGCCGACCAACCGACCCGTGGCTTGGACGTGGGCGCCATCGAGTACGTTCGCAACAAGCTGGTGGAGACCAAAGCGGATGGGACGGCCATCCTGTTGATCTCGGAGGATCTGGATGAGCTCGTCGATCTGGCCGATCGGATCTTGGTGATCTATGAAGGACAATTGAGGTCCGCCAGGCCGGGGGCGGATCATGAGGAGATCGGCCTGATGATGGCCGGCGAATCAGTTGGAAAGTTAGAAAGTTAAAAGTTAGAAAGTGAATGCGGTAGTAAAAAAGATATAAGGGTCGAGGAGAAAAGAGGTAAAACAGGGCCTATGGGAGCCGAAGAAGTGAAGGCCGAAGCCGAAGCGGTGCAGGTCGGCGGAGCTACAGCTGCGGTGCCGGGGTGGGGGGGTCTGCAGATCGAGCAGCGTGAGGTCATCTCTCGACCAGCTCAGATTCTCACTCCGGTGGCAAGCGTCCTTGGAGCGCTGGTGGTGGGAACGATTCCGCTGATCGCCCTGGGGGTCAACCCGTTGGACGCTTATGCAAAGCTCTTCGGCAGTGGATCGTCAGCGAGCTTCTACTTCTCGGAACTGTTGGTCAAGGCGACACCGTTGATCTTCACTGGTCTGGCGGTTGCCCTGCCGCTGAAGGCAGGTCTGTGGAACATCGGAGGTGAAGGTCAGCTGCACATGGGGGCGTTCGCGGCGACCGGGGTCGCGCTCATGGCCATCAACACAGAGGCCGGGCTTCCAGCGCCAGTGCTCCTCGGTGTGATGGCGCTCGCCGGCGCCCTCGCCGGCGGAGCCTGGGCGTTCATCCCCGCTTTCTTCAAAGCAAAGCTTGGCGTGAATGAGATTATTACCACCCTGTTGATGAACATCATCGCCATCTTTTGGGTCAACTACCTCGTCATCGGCCCGTGGCGGGACCCGTTCGGGTTCAACTTTCCGCTCACCGAGATGTTCACCCAAGCGGGCTGGCTGCCCCGGTTTTGGAACACCCGGCTGCACGCCGGCCTGTTCATCGCCATTGCCGCCGCCGTGTTGATCTACTTCGTGTTTCTCAAGACCCGGTTTGGCTATGAGATCAAGATGGTGGGCGCCAACCCGACGGTCGCCGAGCTCGGCGGGATCAGCAAGGTCAAGATCATTCTGATCATCATGGTGATCGGCGGGGCACTCGCTGCCCTGGCTGGGTTCGGTGAGGTGAGTGGCATCCACAGACGCCTGCGGCCGGGTATCTCGCCCAACTACGGCTTCACCGGGATTGTCGTCGCCCTGCTCGGTAAAGGGCATCCGCTCGGTGTGATCCTCTCGGCCGTGTTCTTCGGAATGTTGCTCATCGGCGGGTCGTCCATGCAGTTGTCCAGCTTCGACTCGATCTTTGCCGCCGGGGAGACGGTTCAGGTGCCGGTGGCCATCGCCGATATCATCCAGGCGCTGGTCATCTTCTTCATCATCGGCGGCGAGTTTCTGGCCCGGTATCGGATCCGGTGGAGGAGAAGCTAAATGTCTGAGGTATTCACCGTCTCGTTCTTCGTGTCGGTGATTGCGGCAGCGATCCGCTCCGGAACGCCGTTGTTGTATGCGACGTTGGGCGAGATCATCGCCGAGCGCTCCGGCGTCCTCAACCTCGGCCTCGAGGGCCTGATGCTGGTGGGGGCGCTCACCGGGTTCATGGGCACCTTCTACACCGACAGCGCATGGCTTGGTTTTCTGATCGGGGCGCTGGCCGCCGGTGCGTTGAGCCTGATCCACGCTTTTCTGTCGGTCACGATCAAGGCCAATCAGGTGATCAGTGGCATCATGCTGGTCCTCATGGGGATCGGTCTGACCAACTTCTTCGGCGTCCCGATGGTCGGTCAGACGATCCAAAGCCGGTTCTCCGCGCTCCATATCCCAGGGTTGAGCGACATCCCACACTTGGGCAGGATGCTGTTCCAGCATGACATCCTCGTCTACCTGGCGATGCTGCTCGTCCCGATCATCTGGGTATTCCTGTTCAAGACGCGGTTGGGGCTGGCGATCACCGCGGTCGGAGAGAGCCCGGAGACGGCCGACACGCTGGGGATCAGTGTGGCTCGCATCCGCTATTTGTCTGTCTTCCTCAGCGGGATATTGGCCGGGGCCAGCGGCGCGTACATCTCGCTCGCGGTGATGAAGTCGTGGCAGTCGGGGATGACCGCCGGTCGCGGCTGGATCGCGATCGCGCTCGTCATCTTCGCGTTTTGGAGGCCGCAGCGGGCGATTCTGGGAGCATACCTGTTCGGCGGGATCGAGGGGCTGCAGCTCCGACTCCAGGCGGCGGGCATCGCCGTCCCCGTCGACCTGATATCGATGCTGCCCTATGTGGCACCGATCCTGGTGTTGGTGCTCACCTCTCGACGAAAGATCCGCCAGCGGCTGGGCGCACCGGCTGCACTCACCCTCCCGTATGAGCGGGGGGGAGGGTGAATGAGGCCGTGGGATCCGAACTTCGGATTTGATCATCCAATAAGCATTGAGAGTTTTCTTCATCTCCTGCCTCTTCTGGACCAACCACTTTGCAATTCCTTTAAGAAAACGAGGAGAAGCTTCACGATCCGCTCTGCTAAAGATTCAGGAGACGGCCAGCCAGGAGCTTAGCGAAGGGTTTAACCCCCCCGGATTCGCATCGGAGCCCCACCTGCGAGCAACACACCGACCACGGGTAGCAGGATCAGGAACGCCTTCAACAGTCGAGACTTCAACAGTCGAGACTTCATCGTTTCCACCTCCTTTCCCCTTTCCCCTTTCCATCTTCTTAGAGCCCCGGTCCATCCGTTAGTGAGGGTGAACCGGCTCCGCTCTCGAAGGGGTTGATGTGGGATGTTATCGTATGCGATGTCTGGCTGGCCGTTACTCCTTTTGCTGGGTCGGAAGTTCTAATGTGTTTATAACAGGTGGATGTCCCTTTTTTATCCCATATAGCTCTCATCCTTCTTCCAGAACTTGGTATAATGCCCATCTCGTTAAACTCCTGGTTGTGTTGAGCCGATTCACAGACACTTGTACAGGAGCACTCAGAGGGTGTATAAAATAGATAAGTGAAGGTGCTTGTCTCATGAGGAGACCCTCCGATGGAGCAGACTCGGACGAATGACTTCGGACTCAAAGTGAAACTCTTGGGGCATTTTGAGACCTGGCATGACCATGAACCCATTCCTCCCCAAGCCTGGTCCCGGCGCAAGACGCAAACGCTCCTCAAAATCCTCCTCACCGAGCGCGGCCGCGTGTTCACTCAAGACCAACTCATCGATGCCCTGTTCCCCAACCTCGATCCGGATAAAGCCGCTCGGAACTTGCACAAACGGATCAGCGAATTGCGCCGCACCCTGGAACCGGACCTCAAACGGGGCGCCGACTCCCAGTTCATTCTGCGCGTCGGGGGAGGCTACTGCTTCAGCGAGAACGCCCCCTGCTGGATGGACACCGAGGCATTTCACCCGTGCGTAGAGTCCGCACGGGAGTTAGAAGAGGGAGATCTCTGGTCACAGGCCCTGGAACAGTACCAGCAGGCGGTCGAGTTGTATCGTGGCGATTATCTGGCCGAAGATCTTTACGAGGAGTGGTCGATTCTCCCCCGAGAGCGCTGGCGAGAACTGTATCTGACCGCCCTGGGACGGCTGGCGGAGTGCCACGCGCGCCTGAGAAACTATCCCCAAGCGATCGAGTATTGTCAACGGATGATCGAGCTGGATCCCTACCGCGAGGAAGGCTATCGCCAGCAGATGCGTTATCACTCCTATGCGGGCGAGCCGAGGAAAGCGCTAAACGTCTATGAAGCGTGCGTCGAGGTGCTCAGAGACGAGCTGGATGTGGAGCCCGCACCGGAGACCCGTGAGCTTTATCGGCAGATACGCAACGGTGAAATCCTTGAACCTCCCCGAGCCGTTCCTAACAATCTGCCCATCCCGTTGACTCGTTTCATCGGGCGTGACAAGGAACGGGCCGTTGTGCAGGTACGCCTGTTGGACGAGGAGATGCGCCTGCTGACGCTCACGGGTCCCGGTGGCACGGGTAAAACCCGCCTGGGACTGCAGGTGGTAGCCGACTTGATCGATCACTTCGAGGATGGCGCTTGCTTTGTAGACCTGGCTCCCATCAGCGACCCTGGACTGGTGGTCTCCACCATTGCCCAGACGCTAGGCGTCAAGGAAGCCGAAGGACGACCGCTGCTCGACATCTTGAAGGCATCGCTGCGGGGCAAGCAGATGCTGCTGGTGCTCGACAACTTCGAGCAGGTCGTGGCAGCGGCACCCCAGGTGGTGGAGCTGGTGGCAGCCTGTCCTCAGCTGAAGGTGCTGGTGACCAGCCGGGAGCCCTGCCACGTGCGCGGTGAGCACGTGTTCCCGGTGCCACCGCTGGCGCTGCCTGGGTCCGACGGCAAGCGCCCGCTGGCTATCGAACGCCTGACGCAGTACGAGGCGGTTCGCCTGTTCATCGAGCGTGCGGTCGCCGTGAAGCCTGACTTTGCGGTCACCGACGAGAACGCCCCGGCGGTCGCCGAGATCTGCATTCGCCTGGATGGTTTGCCGCTGGCCATCGAGCTCGCTGCCGCCCGGATCAAGCTGCTCTCACCGCAGGCCTTGCTGGCGCGGCTCGGGAACCGACTCAAGCTGTTGACGGGGGGAGCGCGGGACCTGCCGGCCTGCCAGCAGACGCTGCGAGACACGATCGACTGGAGCTACGATCTGCTGAACACTGGCGAGAGGACACTGTTTGAGCGGCTATCGGTCTTTGTCGGGGGCGGCACGCTCGAGGCAGCCGAGGCGGTGTGCATCGGGGCAGACAACCTGGAGCTGAAGATGGACATATTAGACGGGTTAGCATCGCTGGTGGACAAGAACCTGCTGCGGCGGAAGGAGCAGGCGGACGGGGAGCCTCGGTTTCTGATACTGGAGACGATTCGGGAGTATGGGTTGGAGCGATTGGAGGCGAGCGGGGAGTCAGAGGCAATCCGGCGCACGCACGCCGACTACTACCTTGCGTTGGCTGAACAGGCGGAGCCCAAGCTTGAGGGACCAGATCAGAGGATGTGGCTAGATCGACTGGAGGTAGAGCATGACAACCTGCGGGCAGCGCTGGTGTGGTTTGAGCAGAACGGGGAGGCGGAGGCGGAGTTGCGGTTGGGCGGGGCGCTGTGGGGGTTCTGGCACATGCGAGGTTATCTGAGCGAGGGACGTAGGTGGCTGGAAGGGGCGCTGGCAAAGGGAGAGGACCGCGATGTATCAGCGTCGGTGCGGGCGAAGGCGCTCCATGGGGCGGGTGTGTTGACACACGAGCAGGGGGACTACGAGCGAGCGACAGTGCTCTACGAGGAGAGCCTGGACCTGCGACGCGAACTGGGGGACAAGCCGGGCGTCGCGATCTTGCTCAGCAACCTATATAAAAACCGGGAAGAGGATTTCCGTTTGACATAACCGGCCCATAGCA
>JBHIAT010000041.1:0-23622 GCA_046758705.1 Bipolaricaulia bacterium | reverse complement strand
ATTCGCTTCCCCTGTGGTCATATGCAAAACACGGTGACGTTGCCCCTCGGTGCACAGGTCACATTGGATGCAGATGCACGGTCAGTTGATATCGTCGGAGAGGACGTATGGAGTCAGGAGGTGACACCACGACCATGACCGGTCAAACGATTCTGATTCTGGGTGGAGGCGTTGGCGGCCAGACAGCGGCCCACGAGCTGAGCCGGCGGCTGGGGCGGGAGCATCGGGTGGTGATGGTGGACAGGCGGCGGGAATAGAGGGAGTTCACCTATTTTATGAGCTGGGGGGATCGATCAGGTTGTGGGAAGCCCTGCAGGCGTTCCAAGGGGGTCGGATGGTGGTGGCCATCGCCGGGTTGCCGTTCAAGTGTCCTGCCGCCCCCTATGAGGCAGCCTTTCTCATAGAGGCCTACTTTCGAACTCGGCGGATCCGGGAGCAGGTGGAGCTGGAGCTGTTCACTCCGAAGCCTCAACCGATGCCGGTGGCCGGGGTGTTCGCCTCCAATCAGGCGGAGGTGGTGGCTCACAACATCGTCCGGGCGATCACGGGTCGGGGCAAGGTCCGGTCCTTCGCGGGCGACGGAGCTTGCTTTGTGGAGGTAGGGAACGGCCGGGCGGCCTATGGCTACGGGAACTTCTATACGCCGCCGACGCTCCAGGTCACGCTCAAGGGACCTGGAACCATCTGGCATGCCGCCAAAGTCCTGTTCGAGAAGCGTTGGTTGAGCAAATAGTTTCAATAAAAGAAAGCACAATGTGTTGACCAGTGAAACAGCCGATCATGGAGCCAAGGAGGTCCAGATGGAACAGGAACGGTTAGATTTGAATAAGGAGGCTTACAAACTCCACGCTCAGGTCTGCAGCGTCATGGCCAACCCCAAAAGACTGCAGATCATCGACCTGCTCTCCGAAGGCGAGAAGTCAGTGGAGGAACTCACCCAACGGATGGGGATCAACAAGGCCAACGTCTCCCAGCACTTGACCCTCTTAAGGCAAAACAACCTGGTCACCACCCGCAAGCAGGGACTCTACGTCTACTATCGAATCGTCAACCCTAAGGTGGTCCGGGCCTGTCAGCTCATGAAGGAGGTCGCCACCGAGCAACTCCTGGAAATGCAGCGGATCATTCAAGGGCTTCGAGAGCAAGGCGAGGTGGTAGAGGAGCTCACCTTGGAGGAGCTCAGGGAGCGGATGGAGGCCGGAGAGGTGATCCTCTTGGATGTGCGTCCTGCCGATGAGTATGAAGCGGGTCATATCCAAGGGGCCATCTCACTGCCGGTCGAGGAGATCGACCGCCGCTGGAAGGAGCTGGTCGGGGCTGAGGAGATCGTGGCGTACTGTCGCGGCCCTTATTGCACGCTCTCCGATGAGACGATCGCAAAGTTAAAAAGATACGGTATCACCGGCGTCAAACGGCTGGCCAACGGGTTCCCCCAGTGGGCGGCTGCCGGCTATCCGGTGGAGCGGGGTGAACGCGTCACAAGCAAGGGGAACAGGCGGACTGAATCCAATGGCAATCCATAGCAGCGGGGAGTATGAAGAGGCAATAGTTAGAAGGGCGAAAAAAGGTTCGCCAATAAGAAGTTATGCGTCATTGTGGGCCAGTTCAAAACAGATTGAGGAGCACAATCACAGTGATAAGAGCGATTGCAGACTTTGTACCCGACAACGCGGAAGCTGGCGTTGGTCTCGCTTTACAAGATGATAAAGGACGCTATCTATTCTTTCTTGCAGGCACACGACATCGTTGCCCTCCGGGAGAACTGTTCTACGCTGGTATTGGTGGTCACCGAGAAGAAGGTGAGGGT
The DNA here is from genome assembly GCA_046758705.1 of Bipolaricaulia bacterium. GTDB lineage: Bacteria > Bipolaricaulota > Bipolaricaulia > JBHIAT01 > JBHIAT01 > JBHIAT01. Next base: position 21,815 of record JBHIAT010000041.1, on the reverse strand, counting down.
TGGCTGACGTGCGCATATCGTGAAGCGAATGAGGAAATCGGAACAGGCATTGAAATCGTGCCCGCTCCTATCACCTGGTATATTCCCTGGTGCAATTCAGTCCAACAACTTGAGGTGATTGACCAGCCTCGCCCTCGTGCATTCTATGAGATGATTCATCCACCGGGTACCCCACAGGCGGGTGAACTGTATCACATCGTCATATACAAGGCGCGACTGCGTGGCTTACCCAAAGACTTGCCGCGGGTTGAGCTTCACCCTCTTGCTCTCAGCACAATTTGCTACCTGGTTCTCATAAGGGATATAATCGAGCCACATTGACAGTGAGCACGGGAGGGTGGCCCCGGCAACAGACGAAAGGAGATGTCAAGATGCCAAGTGTCGAAGGCGAAGAACTAAGCGTGGTGATTAATCGACCCGTTGAGGAGGTCTTCGCGTTTCTGGCTGCCCCAGAGAATGTCCCACGGTGGCAGTTGGGGATCCTGGAAAACGAGCAAACTTCCGAGGGCCCGATAGGTGTGGGCACGACGTACCAAATGGTAAGCCAATTCCTGGGCCGGCGGATCGAGTCGACCTTTGAGGTCACTGAGTACGAGCCGAACAGGACGGTCTCGCTCAAGACCACCTCAGGGCCTGGACAGCTGGAGGCCAGCTGGACCTTTGAGGCTATCGAGGGCGGTACAAAGGTCGCCGTCGTAGGCAAGGGAGAGTCAAGCGGTTTCTTCAAGGTGGCCGAGCCAATCGTCGCTCGCATGTTCAAGAGGCAGACAGAAGCCAATCTCGGCACTCTGAAGGATCTACTGGAAGCCCAGGCTGAGGGCAGCGTCTAACGCCCCACTCTGGGAGTTGTATGGTCAAGTTTGTGGGCCACTCTCTTCGTGTCCGTTTTCCTTGACAAAGCAGACTGTCTTTTCTACCCAGTTGCCGATTACAGTAAAAATTTCACCCCTCTTGACCCCTCGCAAATCTTGACCTACCTACTTCAGCGTCCGCCCCGTATACCCCTCGATGTGCGGGCAGATAACGACTTCGTTGGGGTCGTGAGCGCGCTCCTCCAGCTCTGCTACGTATTGCTTCAGGTCCCGTTGGAACGAAATCATCTCCTCAATATGTCGATCCAGCTCCTCCAGCTTGCGAACCAGCAGCTGGCGCACGTGGCCGCAGGGGAGCTGACCGCGCTCTCGGATTCCGATGATCTCCCGAATCTCGCCCAGAGACAGGCCAAGCAGCTGAGCTTTGCGGATGAACTTCAGCCGTTCAGCATCTTCAGGACGGTACACGCGGTAGCCCGATGCGGTGCGCTCCGGACGGGGGAAGAGCCCAATATCCTCGTAATAGCGGATCGTCTTGGGATTCAGACCGACCCGCTCCGCCAGCTGGCCAATATACAAAGCTTGAGCCATCTTTATCACCCCACAGCGCTTCTTTCTGACCTTACCTTCACTTCCATGACCTCACTTAAAAGATCACGAGCCGACACCCAGGCCAACTATAATGCCCCAAAAGATGAGCAGAAAGGCACCCAGGATGGTCAGACCAATGCCGTTCACCAGCTTGACCGTCTGCCGCTTCTGGGTCAGCCAGTGGGTCACTGTCTGAGGCCGCACGCCACTAAAGAACAGCAGCCCGATAACAAACAGGGGCAACACTCTGCCGATGGCGTTGACGCCGAGCAACGCGGCGCCGTACCAGACACTTCCCACGGCGGAGTACAATGACACCGCGATGACTTTGGCGTTCTCGGTGAAAAGTTCTCTCAGGCCAAAGCCGAGACCGCCTACGAGGGCGCCCACAGCCGCCATGGGCAGAGCCAGCCCGAGGGTGAACAGGCCCATGGTGGCCAGCCAGCCCCGGGTCGTCTTGGCCTCCGCCGCCACCGGTGACAGGCTGAAGATCATGGGAAAGGAACAGGGAACGACAATCATGGTTATGCCAATGACGAGCGACAGCGAGAAGGCAATCGTAGGTCCTGCTGAGAAGTCTCCAGTGCCTACAATCGCCTCTTGAATTTTGGCTACCGCCTCGCCTTCGAAGAAGGAATTGAACAGGACGGCAAGCCCGGCAGCCACAGCGATGGCCGCGGCTATGATCAGAAGTTTCGCCGACAGCCGCCGCCCACTCACGGTTAGCACAGCCGTGTCCCCACCTTTATTGTTATTGTCCATAACCATCCCCTCTTTATGGTCTTTGTTCTCGGTCATACCGGCTCCCTTGCCTGAATCGCCTCGTCCAGCAGCTCCCTCAGGCGCTGTTCATTCGTGAAGCCTGATGCCTTCAGCTCGCCATCGATGACGATACCCGGCGTGGACATGAGGCCGTGTTCGACGGCCAGCTCCGGGTGCTCAGTAATGTCGATGGCTTCTGCTTCTACCTGCGGGTAGTCATCCTTGATCCGCTCCCACGACTGCTTCGCCGACGCGCACTTGGCACAGCCCGGTGATTCGAGAATTTGTAGCTTCACCATCACAGATCCCTCCTTTGTTTAGATCTTCCCATCCCCCCATAGGGGATGTACCAGGTTAATTATACACCTTCCAGTTACTGGAAGGTCAAGGGGATACTTTCCGTCCGTCTCCACATCGGTCGCTGATCTTTGACAACCGGAGTGCCTGTTGCTACTATAATCGTGGTTTAATATGGGGAGATGAAGATGCCGACCCTGAGTGTGGGAGATCGGGTGCCGGAGATCACCGCTAAAGACCAGGACGGGAACGATGTGAGCCTAAGCCAGTTTCAGGGGAAGAAGCTGGTGCTGTACTTCTATCCCAAAGATGACACCCCCGGCTGTACCAAAGAGGCGTGTGCGTTTCAAGATGACCTGGGCGCGTTCGCCGACGCCGGCGTTGAGGTGGTCGGAGTGAGTATAGATGATGTCGCGTCCCACAAACGGTTTGCTGACAAGTATGGACTGAGTTTTACACTGCTTGCCGATCCCGACAAGCAGATCACGGACGCGTTCGGCGTCCTGAATCCGAGAGGGAAGGCGCGTCGGGTCACCTTCGTCATCGACGAGTCGGGTGTCATTGAACATGTCTATCCCAAAGTCTCTCCCCAAGAGCACAGTCAGGAGATTCTCAATCGGATGAAGGGGATCGAAGGAGGGAACTGATTTGCCCGAGGTCAATTCGCCTGAGCAGGTTGTCGAGGTATTTCGAAACGCCGGGCTCGTTGGGGCCGGGGGAGCAGGATTCCCCACCTACTTTAAGTACCTCAACCCGCCCCCGATTCTGATCGTCAACGCTGAGGAGGGGGAGCCGGGTTATGAGGCGGACAAACTGATTCTGCACAACTATGTCGATGAATTTCAAGAGGTGCTGAATACACTCAAGGAGATCTTCGGGTTCGAGCGGATCATCATCGGGGCCAAGGACAAGGACGAGGATGATCTCAAGTATCTCGAGGATAAATTCGAGATCGCCTACACCGAAAGCACCTATGGAATGGGGGAGGAGCGCTGGCTCACCAAGGCGGTGACCGGGATCGAGGTTCCGGCCGATGAGATCCCGCCGCAGTACGGCGTGACCGTCAACAACGTCGAGACCGTTTACAACATGTACCGGGCGCTGTTTCTCGAGCAGCCGGTCACCGACAAATTCTTCAACGTCTACGGCGAGGTGGCTGAACAGCGGGTCTACCTGGCGCCGATCGGGACCTACGTCGTCGACATCCTGGGGATCACCGGTGTGATCACGACTCGATCTCATAAGCTCATGGTGATCGACGGCGGGCCGATGATGGGCGATCGGGTCGATGTCGGCCAGTACGGAATCAAAAAGACAACCAACGGCCTGTTGATCGCTGAGAAATCCCTGTATTCAGGGAATCAGCAGGCGTTCAAGTACCTCGAGGACAAGGACGTGCCCATCTGGGGCGACACCCTGCCAGTGATCATGGATAAACTCGGCCTGAGCCGGTACCTCGATTGGGATCCCCAGCCTGACGATATCATCGATCTGAGGGACAAGGTGGAGCGGGTTCGGATCTCCGTTCAGCAGAACCAGGTTGGCAAGCCGAGCCAACCGACCGTCGAGGTCGGTCAGGAGGTGAAGGTCGGGGATGTCATCGGGGAGCCGGTAGAAGGGGATATAAAGGATATCGCCAACCTGAGCATCGCACTCCACGCCAGCATCGACGGGGTGGTGAAGGAGGTTAGCGAGGACGCGATCGTCATCGAAAGAACTTGAACAACCCCGCTGCATCGATTATACTTAGGTAAAGTAACCGTTACTTTATACATGTTCGATAAGGGATAGGTGCCCTCGTCAACTACCCCGGACTCAAGTCCGGGGCCTGTAAAAGGAGTGAGGTAGCCTTGCTAACTATCGTAGCTCGCCTGGCAGGCCCAACTCAGGGTGGAAGACTAGACTGGCCAAGATTCCCGGCATAGGGGGGTCGTTTGAAGGCAACTGAACTGTCCGACGTGGCGGTCACAGGATGTAGCGGATGCCTTGCCCTAGTCGGCTACCTCTCCGGCGGTCAGTGTCGAAGGGCTTAATAGCCACCCACACGGGTGAGGGAGTTTCGGGGTGGTCTCCAGGGGTGACCCAATCAAACCACCCCAGGAATTATCCTAAGAAAGGAGTGCAGCTCCTCCCCAGACTGAAGTCTGGGGTTTCCACCGCGCAAAACTTATGAGAATGACAGAACAGCGCCAGGCGATCCTGGCAGCCTTGGAGGGGGATACCTCCCATCCTACCGCCGACCGGGTCTACGAGAAGGTCAAGGGAGTCATCCCTAACATCAGCCTGGGAACCATCTATCGGAACCTCGGCCTGTTGGCTGAGGAAGGGTTGATCATAGAACTGGAGTCAATCAATGGCCCCAGTCATTACGATTACAGGACCGAAGCTCATTATCACTTCGTCTGTGATCACTGTGGCACCATATACGATCTGGAGGTTCCCGGTCAAGAAGGGCTGAACCACCTGGTGGGGGAGGAGACGGGGTTCTCAGTCGATCGCCATACGATCGTCTTCCACGGGCGCTGCACCGCCTGCTAGGCCGATTAGATCGTGATCGTTCTAAGTCCGATCGAGATCATGAGTCAGAAGCCCCTCCCGATGACATTCGATTGACCGCTATGGGGGTGAACGATCGGTGAAGGCTGTCCTGGTGATCGCCGATGGGCTGGGGGGCCGGCCGACCGACTACGATGGGAAGACCTGCCTGGAGGCAGCGCGGGCTCCCCATCTCGATGCACTGGCCGAACGGGGGATTAACGGTCTCCTCTACTCAATCAAGCCGGGGGTACGGCCGGGGAGCGACACAGCTCACCTGTCGATCTTCGGCTACGACCCGGAAGTCGTGTACACCGGCCGGGGGGTGTTCGAGGCCGTCGGGATCGGGATGGAGGTCGGTCCGGGGGACGTCTGCCTGCGCACCAATTTTGCCACCGTCGATGACGATCTCGTGGTCGTGGATCGGCGGGCCGGGCGGATCAGTGAGGGTCAAAATGAGCTGGAACGGGCAGTTCACGGACTGAAACTCAACGCGTATCCGGATGTCGACATCCACTTCAAAGTGAGCACCGAACACCGTGGGGCGCTGGTCCTGCGTGGGGAGAATCTATCCAGTGAGATCAGCGATCCCGACCCACACAAGACAGGGGTCAAGATCCACCGAGCGATGCCGTTGGTCGAGACCGAGGCCGCCTGGCAAACGGCTGAGATTGTGAACGCCCTGGTCGTAAGATCCTACGAGCTGCTCGCCGACCTGCCGTTCAACCGAGAGCGCGAGCGACGGGGCGACTTACCCGCTAACCTGCTGCTTCCCCGCGGAGCGGCGGTCCCACCGCAACTGACATCGCTCCAGGAGCGCTACGGGATTGAAGGTGCGGTGATCGCCACCGGGGCGTTGTACATCGGCGTGGCGAAGCTCGCCGGGCTTCGATCGTTCCGGGCCGAGGGGGCGACCGGTGGACTCGACTCGAAGATCTTGAACAAGGCGATCCTGGCTGTTGAAACCCTAAAAGACCTGGACTTCGTCTTCATCCACGTCAAGGGGACCGATGCCGCCGGTCACGACCACGATGCGGAGGCGAAGATCGCGTTCATTGAGCGCATCGATGAGATGTTTGCGTATCTTCTCCAGCATCTCGACTGGGACGAGACCCACCTGGCATTCACCGGCGATCATGCGACCCCGATCCTTTACGGGGATCACACCGCTGAGCCGGTGCCGATCGTATTTGCCGGCCCTAACGTCTTGGTGGACGGGGTCAACCGGTTCAACGAGCGAAGCACGACGGCGGGAGGGCTCGGGGTCCTCCACGGCCAGGTTCTGCCGGTGCTGTTTAGCTATAACGACTGGGGAGAGAAGTATGGAGCATAATGACGATCGCGCACAGGATTTATGATCCTGGCGCTAAACGCTAATTGTGGCTCTCTCCAATCAACCGCGTCAGATACTCAATCGCCTGTCCCACCGTCTGCAACTTCTCCGCATCCTCATCGGGGATCTCGACACCGAACTCGTCCTCGAACTCCATGACCATCTCGACGGTATCGAGAGAGTCAGCTCCCAGGTCGTCCACGAACGAGGCGTTCTCGGTGATCTCCGTTCCATCGACCATCAGTTGCTCCTCAATGATCTTCTTGATTTTGTCGGCAATCTCCGGCACCTTCTGGTCACCTCCGTAACATGTTATACCATAGAATTCAGATTTTTATAACCATATATATTTACTGTTTTACCGTCCGTCTGTCAAGAGAGGCAAGTCAAATCAGCTGTCAACGGCCACCGACGCTATACTATAACACACCTCCATCGACGTTTAGCACCTGGCCGGTGATGTAAGAGGCATCATCGGAGAGCAAGAACAGGACCGCCCGCGCGACCTCCTCAGGGTCGCCGTACCGACCCATGGCGGTCTGCTGGAGGTAGGCGTCACGACGCTTCTGGTTCAAATCTTGAGTCAGCCGGGTGTTGATGAAGCCGGGGGCGACCACGTTGGCGCGGATCCCCCGCGAGGCGAATTCGCGGGCGATGGTTTTGGTCAACCCGATGAGCCCGGCCTTCGCCGACGTGTAATTGGCCTGACCGGGGTTTCCCAACTGACCGACGATCGAAGACAGGTTGACGATCGCCCCTGCCCGCTGTTTCAGCATATAACGGATGAACGCCCGCGTGCAGTTGAACGCCCCTTTGAGGTTAACCTCCAGCACGCGATCCCAGTCTTCCTCACTCATACGCATCAGCAATCCGTCCCGGATGATTCCGGCGTTGTTGATCAGCAGATCGATCCGTCCGAACGCCGCGTAGATCTGCCGCGCCATCTCCTGCATCGCGTCGAAGTCGGCCACGTCGGCCGGGAAGAACCGGGCGTGCTCACCGAGCGCTGCCTCGACCTGGCGTCCCCGCTCCTCGTTCCGCGCCAGAATAGCAACGGTCGCCCCCTCCCGGACGAGCGCGGTAGCGATCGCTTTTCCGATCCCCAGCGTCCCACCGGTTACCACCCCAACCTTGTCCACAAACCGCATCCGTTCTCCCTTCCCCTTCCCTTTCTCTTTCCCTTTGGCTTCAGCCATCGACAATCACCTGGACCAAGCGGCGGCGGAAGCCCCCATCTTCAAACGTGGGGAGGTGCCACCGCTCCCTCCTTTGGTTTCGTACTCGTACCCATCCCCTGTACCCGCTTTCGGCGCATCCGATACCCGCGCGGGAACCCAAAGGCGTCCGTGTTGGTCCGACACCGCCGCCCCCGACCTATCGCCCGGATTCCCAGGACGGGCAACCCGGCACTCGCACTCGACATCCCTGTGACCTCGCCCACGCACAGGGCGTCCAGTGCGTGCGTCTTCACAAGCCCAAACCGCGTTCGATTCCACATAGTCCATAGTCCATAAGTCCATAGTCGTCAGTCTGGATCCGTTGACCATGGACTGTCGACTCATTGACTGTTGACTAAATAGGGCTGAGCCCGTTTCGTCCTTACCCCAAAGGTTGTCTGCAGTTCAGCCTTCCAGAGCCTGGGGCTGGGGAAGCACTCCAGGGTGGATCTGCTATCCCGCCTCCAACGGAGCGCCATCGTTGCCTTGCCATCGGCTCCGGCGCTAGACCTGGTCATAGATGGGCTTGTTCATTTCATCACCTCACAAGCCCCCGCCGTTAAGCGTGGGGTCTATGACGCCTTTGCCTTTATCGCATCGGAGAATCGGAGATGTTCCATCTCGCGGGTGATCCTCCGATTCAACCCGGTCAGAACCTGCCCCGGCCCCACCTCGATCGTTCGTTCGATCCCCTCCGGCCTCAACCGTTCGATATAATCAACCCAACGGACCGGGCTGGTGATCTGACGGGTGAGCAACTCCTTGATCACCTTGGACTCTGTCTCCAGCTGCCCGCTGACCGTCATGATCACCGGGAACGCTGGCCGTCTAAATTTTACTGCGGCGATCTTCCGTTTCAACCCGGCCTGAGCGGGAGCCATCAGAGAACAGTGAAACGGGGCGGAGACCTCCAGCTCGATCGTCCGGATCGCGCCCGCCTCCTGGGCGCGGTTCGCCGCCTCCAAGACCGCGTCCCGGTTGCCGGAGATCACAATCTGGGTCGGTGAGTTGTAGTTGGCTACTTCAGCGATCCCCTCGACCGCCTCGCAGATCTCCACGACCTGGTCGAACGCCAACCCGAGGATCGCTACCATCGCCCCCTGCTCGATGGGGACGGCCTCCTGCATCAACCGGCCGCGCTTTCGTACCAATCGCAGGCCATCCTCGAGCGAAACCACCCCGGCGCTCACCAGCGCTGAATACTCTCCCAGGCTATGTCCCAGGGCAATCTCGGGGCGAACCCCCTGTGCTTTGAGGAGATGATCCTTGATAATGCTATCGAGCAGGATGGCAGGCTGGGCGTTCTCCGTCAATGACAGTTCCGCTTCGGGGCCGTTAAAGATCAGCTTCTTGATGTCGAAGCCCAGGGCAGCTTCGGCCTGCTCGTAGAACTCGGCTACCGCTACCGGGTAGCACTCGTACCACCGCTGTCCCATCCCAACCGACTGGGAACCCTGACCGGGGAAGACGAATGCTGTCCGTTCCTCCATCTTTCCCCTGGCTACCACCGCAGAACCATCGCTCCGTAGGCCGCGCCCGCCCCGAAGGCGGTCAGCACCACCAGATTGCCAGGCTTCAGCCGACCGTCGACGGCAGCCTCGTGCAAGACCAGCGGGATGGTCGCGGCCGAGGTGTTCGCATAGCGGTCGATGTTGACCAGCACCTTCTCCATCGGGACATCAAGTCGATCGGCCAGTGATTTGATGATGCGCAGGTTCGCCTGGTGGGGTGCGACCCAATCGAGGTCTTGGAGCCTGACCCCGGCTTGATCCAGCGCCTCTTGAGTCGAACTCTCCATCATCTTGACGGCGTTCTTGAAGACGCCACCACCCTCCATCTGGACGTACTGGAACCCGTTTCGGGCGAGTTCCGGGGTGATCGGCATCTTAGCGCCGCCGGCCTCGATTTTGATGAGGTCAGCCATGGAGCTGTCCCCGTGGAGGGATGAGGAGAGGATGCCCTGGTCGCCCGCCACTGGAGAGACGACCACCGCCCCGGCGCCATCCCCAAACAGCACACAGGTCGATCGGTCCTTCCAGTCGAGGATTCGTGACATGGCGTCAGCCCCGACAACGAGCACGTTGCGGTAGGAACCGGTTGCGATCATCCCTCGGGCCACCTCCAGCGCGTAGATGAAGCCGGAGCATCCGGCCATGACGTCGAAGAACGGGATCTCCCGGCCGACCTCCAACTCCTGGCGAATGTAGGGGGCGGAACCGGGCATGATCCTATCGGGGACGTTGGTGGCCACGATGACCATATCGAGATCCCCAGGCACGATGCCGGCCCGTTCAATCGCCTCCCGAGCGGCGACGATCCCCATCACCGAGGGATCCTCATCCTCCCTCAGGATGCGACGCTCACGGATACCGGTTCTCTGGATGATCCATTCATCCGAGGTCTCGACCATCTGCTCCAGATCGTGGTTGGTCAGCACCCGATCAGGAACGTAAGCACCAGTCCCGATGATGCCAACGTTCGCCATCGCCTCACTCCTCCTTCAGCTCCGCCTCGATCCCTCGTTGGATCTTCTCGATCAACCGCTGTACAACGGAGCTTTGGGCGACCCCGATCGCGTTCTCGATCGCTACCGCATCGGCGTGGCCATGGGCGATGATCACGATCCCCTTCACCCCCAGCAGCGGAGCACCGCCGTAGTGAGACGAACTCATCTCTCGGATGAAATTCCGTAGCGTGGGCTCCAGGATGAGTCCGCCGATCCTCGACCACAGATCCCGCTCGATCGACCGCTTCAACAGCTTCAACACCGCCTCCGCGCCTCCCTCATAGGCCTTCAACAGCACGTTCCCCACGAACCCATCGCAGACCACCACGTCGACCTCCCTGCCGGTGATGAGCGAATGGCTCTCCACATTCCCCACGAAGTTGAGGGAACTCTCTTTGAGCAACGTGTAGGTGTTGATCGTGAGTTCGGATCCCTTCCCCTGCTCCTCGCCGATGTTGAGCAACCCGACCCGCGGGTCCTCGATTTCCATGATCTCCCGGGCGTAGACCTGTCCCATGATCGCGAACTGTTTTAGGTTTTCAGGAGAGCAGTCTGTGTTGGCCCCCACATCGATGACCAGCGTCTCCTGTTTGAGGGTCGGCAGTGCGGCTGCAATCCCGGGGCGGGTGATTCCCCGGATTCGCCCGAGCTTCAACAGCGCGGCCGCCATCACCGCACCGGTGTTGCCGGGGCTGACCAACGCATCCCCCTGCCCCGGAGCTTCCTCCTTTAATGCCTCGATTCCCCGGACGAGCGATGAGTTCGTCTTGTTCTTGACGGCTCGGACCGGAGGTTCGAACATCGAGATCTCCTCCGGAGCCTCAATGATCGATAGCCGGTCGGTCACCGATTGATCACAGCGCTCCAGTTCCGGTTTGATCTGCTCCGATCGGCCGGCCAGGGCGACTTCGATGCCCTCATAACGCTTTGCCGCCGCCACGCCACCGCGAATAATCTCTTCCGGTGGGTTGTCCCCGCCCAGGGTGTCTAAGATAATTCTCATGCTCATTTCCTAAATACCCGGGCTTTGTCCTGAGATAGTTGGCTCCAATGAACTGTCTTCAGCGGTGGGGCTGCCTCGGCACCCCCCCAGCTCCAACTAACCTTTCTGCTCTGTCTCAGCGGCGGAGATGACTTGCTTGCCGCCATAGTAACCGCAGTTAGTACAGATACGATGGGGGAGTTTTGGCTCGTGGCAATGCGGACATTCGGTGACAGTAACCGGTCCGAGCTGATAATGGGTCCTGCGTTTCCGTCCCTGCGATTTGGATACTCGGTATTTGGGCACAGCCATTGCTCTCACCCGATCCCCTGATTGAAACAGTATAACGGATGATGCATCAAGATTCAAGATTTGAGCTTTCTGTTCCCGTCTCCACCGTGTTTTGGGTATAGTTAGGGTATGGTGTAAAATAGGAAGCAAAGTCCGAACTCAACCGAGGGGGGCCGCAACCGATGGCGAATCAGGATCAGGGGATGAGGGTGCTGATCGCTCCAGATTCCTTCAAAGGGAGCCTGCGGGCGGATCGAGTGGCGCGCATTATCGCTCGTGAACTGGAATCTGTTCTCGGGGCGACCACGAGCGAACTGCCGCTGGCTGACGGAGGGGAGGGGACGGCGGAGATCCTGACGACGGTGAAGCGGGGACAGTTGATCCGCGAGCGGGTGACCGATCCGCTCGGCCGGCCGGTCGAGGCGCGCTGGGGGCGTCTCGACAATGAGACAGCGGTGGTGGAGATGGCCGAAGCCTCCGGACTCCATCTGGTGGAGCGGGATGAGCGCGATCCACTCCGAGCGACGACCTACGGGACGGGGGAGCTGATCCGAGCGGCGCTGGAGCGAGGAGCCCAACGGATCCTGATCGGCATCGGGGGCAGCGCGACCGTCGACGGCGGAGCGGGGATGGCCCAGGCGCTCGGTGTCCGGCTGGTGGGTGAGACGGGCGAGGAGGTCGGCTACGGCGGAGGCGTACTGGACCAGGTTGCTGAGATCGACATCTCCGAGCTCGACTCTCGGGTTCACGGGACCGAATTCTTGGTGGCGAGCGATGTGACCAACCCGCTGGACGGGGACGCGGGTGTGGCCGTCTATATGCCTCAGAAGGGAGCCACACCGGAGATGGTCGAGCGGTTGAAACGCAATCTGGGGCATTTCGCCGATCGGGTCGAGGCGGCGGTCGGCATCTCGGTCCGGGATCGACCCGGAGCAGGCGCTGCTGGCGGGTTAGGGTTCGGCCTGATGGCATTCCTCAACGCCGAACTGCGCCCCGGGATCGAACTGTTCCTGGAGGAACTCGACTTCGAGTCGCAGCTCGATGGTTGCGACCTGGTGATCAGTGGAGAGGGGAGGGTGGACGCTCAGACCGCTTATGGGAAGGTGGTCGCCGGGGTGGCTCGGCTCGCCAAACGACATGGGAAACCGCTCATCGTGCTCGCCGGCGCCCGAGACGGGGAACTCGACGAGCTCTACCAGCTGGGGGTGACTGCGATCATCGACATCATCCCCCGGCCGATGGGGGTGGTGGAGGCGATGGCCGAGGCGGAGACGTTCCTGAGAATGGCAGCCCGGGAGGTCGGATACATCTTAAAGCTCGGTGTCAACAGGCCTGAAGCCCAAAGACCGGTCGATTGACAAACCCCCGGTGAGTCGTTAACATATCAGTCAGATGTAGATGGAAAAGCATGTCGAAGATCTTGAAGAGATGAAGGACACCGTCTACCACGAGATCATACTCAAGGACAACCACCAGGCAACCGCCCTGCTCGGCCAATTCAACCGGAACTTAAACTACGTTCGTGACCACTTTGACGTCCAGATCATCGCTCGGGGGGATCAGGTGAAACTGATCGGGGAGGAGCGCGAGGTGGAACGGGTCCGAATCCTGTTCGACAAACTCCTCGAACTGATCGATGATAACCACGTACCGGACTTGGAGGAGGTCCGGTATCTGGTCGGACGGGTGAAGGAGAACCAGGATGTCAAGGAGGTTCTCTCCGATGTCATCCAGGTGACCCACTGGGGGGAGGAGATCCGCCCGAAGACCGTCGGCCAAGGACGGTATGTGGAGGCGGTGGTGGCCAACGACGTCACGTTCGCCATCGGGCCGGCAGGGACGGGGAAGACGTACCTAGCAGTCGCTCTAGCGATCAAATCCCTGCAACAAGGGAAGGTGAAGCGGATCGTCCTGACCCGCCCGGCAGTGGTTGCCGGGGAGGAGCTGGGGTTTCTGCCCGGGGATATCCAGGCGAAGGTCAGCCCGTACCTGCGGCCGCTCTACGATGCCATCTATGACATGATCCCATGGGAGGAGTTCAAACAACTCAGGGAAGACGGGCGGATCGAGATCGCACCGTTGGCCTACATGCGGGGGCGGACGTTCAACGACTCGTTCGTCATCCTCGATGAAGCACAGAACGTGACCCCGAACCAGATGAAGATGTTCCTGACCCGCCTGGGGTTCAACTCTAAGGTGGTGGTCACCGGAGATATCACGCAGATCGACCTGAAGCAAGCATCGGGCCTGGATCAGGTCCGCCACGTTCTTAACGGGATCGAGGGGATCGCGTTCATCTACCTGCAGGAGCAGGACGTCGTCCGCCACCAACTGGTCAAACAGATCATCGGGGCCTATCAGACTTACGATGCCAAGAAGAAAAAATGACGTGGACACAAGCCTCACGATCCGATGGATCGGTGGCTTCATCCTGCTGATCCTCCTGACGATCGGCCTTTACTCATTTGATCTGGATTTCGATCTCTTCAACCGACTGTTCGTGGACTTCTATCCCTGGGAGGTGATCCTGAGCAACGGGCTGATCATCACCCTCTCCCTGCTGTTGCTTAGCCTCTACCTGTGGATTCGGAAACGGAGGCTGATCAGACGGGGGCGGTTCTCGCTGTTCATCGCGTCCGTCGTGCTGATCATTGCTGTGACTGATAAAGCGGCGACACTCGTCTCCCCGTATCTGGTGCCCGTCGGCCTTGGGGTGGCGCTGTTGGTCATCTTCCTCGACACGGAGGTCGGGTTGGTGTCGGTCGTGCTGGTCACTGTGCTGGTTGGTTTGGGCGTTCGACCCTCTCTGGGGGACGCCCTGGTGGCGTTCGGGGGCGGGATGGCCGCGCTGTTCAGCGTGAGGAACATCCGCAGACAATGGGACCTGGCGATTGCCGGGATCAATATCGGGATCGTCAGCCTGTTCATGGCCGCCGGGATTGAGATCGCTAAGATTCCGTTCAACGGGGTGGACATTGACCAATGGTGGGTGCTGGGATGGGCAGCGATCAACGGTCCGATCAGTATGCTGATCGTCACGGCTGGGATGCCGTTCGCCGAGTACCTGACCCGGAAGACAAGCCCGCTCGGGTTGATGGAGTACCTCAACCCAGCCCATCCGTTGCTCGAGCGATTACGGAACGAGGCGCCCGGCACGTACCAACACAGCGTCGCCCTCGGTAACCTCGGTGAGGCTGCCGCACGGGCGATTGGGGCCGACCCGTTGCTCACCCGAGTCGGTGGCTACTACCACGACATCGGCAAGCTCGAGCGACCGGAGTTCTTCATCGAGAACCAGGAGAGCGGCGAGAACCCTCACGACGAGCTCACCTCCAATATGAGCAAGGTGATCCTCACCTCCCATGTGAGGGATGGGGTCACGCTGGGCCGGGAGTATGGGCTCCGGGAGGATATCCTCCAGTTCATCGTCAAGCATCACGGCACCACGTTGATCCGCTACTTCTTTCTGAAGGCACTCCGGGAGGACCGCAAGGAAGGGGAGCGAGAGATCTCCGAGGACGAGTTCCGTTATGATCTCTCACTGCCGGACACCAAGGAGACGGCGATCCTGTTGTTGGCCGACGGGGTGGAGGCAGCGTTCCGCAGTATGGAACACCACAGCACCTCCCAGATCGAGGACATGGTCCACGAGATCATCTACGGTCGATTCCACGACAGCCAACTCGACGCCGCCCCGCTCACCTTGGCCGATCTGCGGAAGATCGAGGAGGCGTTCGTCGAGACGCTGATGGCGATGGCCCGGTCGCGGGCCGCCAGCCGCCCGGTCGAGCCGAAACCGGCCCGCTAAGAGAGCAGGAGAGGGCCGGTGGGATGAGTCGCTAAGATAGGGGGCAATCATGCTGTATCCCAAAGATCTGAAGTACTCCGACGAGCACGAGTGGGTGAGGCTGGAGGACGGAAAGGTGCGGGTCGGGATCACCGACTACGCCCAGGATCAGCTCGGCGATGTCGTCTACATTGAATTTCCTCAGGTGGGCACCGAAGTCCAGCAGGGTAAAAGTTTCATCGTGGTCGAGTCGGTCAAAACGGTCTCCGACGTCTATGCCCCGGCGAGCGGGACCGTCGTCGAGATCAACGAGGCGCTGGAGGACGCCCCAGAACTGATTAACGAGTCGCCCTACGAACAAGGTTGGATGGCCATCATCGCACCCCAAGATGTGAGCGAGTTGGACGCGTTGATGGACGCCGACGCGTATGAGGCGTTCGTCGCAAGCCTGGAGTAGCTGGAGATCATGAGTGCCCATCCGTTCATTCCCAACACCGATGAGGACCGACGCGAGATGCTGGCCGCCCTCGGGATCAACTCGGTCGACGCACTGTTCGAGAATATTCCTCAGCCGGTACGCGATAATTACGAGCCGCTGGGGTTGGAACCGTTGAGCGAGCCGGAGTTGATCCAGGAGATGGCCACGATCGCTGAGGGAAACCTGGATCCCAGAGACTACATCTCATTCCTCGGCGGCGGCGTCTACGATCACTTCATCCCCAGCGTCGTCGGTCAGATCATCTCACGCTCCGAGTTCTCCACCGCCTATACTCCCTATCAGCCGGAGGCGAGCCAAGGGACACTCACCTGGATGTTCGAATACCAGACGATGGTCGCCGAGCTGACCGGCATGGAGATCGCCAACAGCTCAATGTACGACGGGGGTTCAGCGCTGGCGGAGGCGATGCTGATGGCCGAGCGAATCCGGGGGGCAGGCGCTGTGCTGGTCGGCGCGTCGGTTCACCCACTTTATCGTCGGGTGGTAGACACCTACGCCTGGGCCGCCGGGATTGAGATCGCTGAAATTCCGTTCGACGAGGCGGGAAGGCTCGACAGGGAGTTCATCGCGCGGCACGGGCCCCAGGCCTCCGGGGTTCTGATTCAGAACCCCAACTTCTTCGGCGTGGTCGAGGATCTCTTAGGGCTCAAGAAGCTGTTAGAGGATGCATTGTTGGTGGTGAGTGCCCATCCGATCTCCCTGGGGATGCTAAAACCGCCCGGGGCCTACGGAGCCGACATCGTCGTCGGGGAGGGTCAGATGCTGGGAAACCCGTTGAACTACGGTGGCCCGTTGGTGGGACTGTTCGCGACCCAGAAGGCGTTCATGCGTCAGCTCCCCGGACGGATTGCCGGTCGGACGGTTGACGCCGATGGAAAAGAGGGGTACGTCATGGCCCTTCAGACACGGGAACAACACATACGACGCGAGCGGGCGACTTCGAACATCTGCACCTCCCAAGCGCTGGTGGCGCTGGCTGCGACTGTCTACCTGGCGACGCTTGGCAAGCAGGGCTTTCAACAGCTTGCCCGGCTCAACCTCCATAAGGCCCACGATCTGGCAAACCGGATCGAAGCGCTGGACGGGTTTTCACTTTACTTCCAGGCGCCGTTCTTCAACGAGTTTGCCGTCCGCTGTGCGGTGGACGTGGACGAGGTGCTGGAAACCCTCCAGGTCCACGGGATCCTGGGCGGACTTCCACTGGGACGGTACTACGATACGCTGGAAGATGGATTGCTGATCGCCGTGACCGAGAAGCGAACGATCGAGGAGCTCGATCGATTCGTCGCTGTGCTGAGCGAGGTGTGACCGTTGGGAAAAGGGGAGACGATCTTCGACCGGGGTGCGCCGGGGCGACGGGGTATTTCGCTACCGAAGCTCGATGTGAGGGAACAGCCCGCTGAAAAACTGATCCCGGCCGAGCTGCTCAGGAGTGAGGCCGAAGTGGCGCGGCTTCCGGAGGTCAGCCAGCCGGAGGTCGTCCGTCACTATGTCAGACTCTCCCAAAAGAATTTCGGCATCGACACCGGATTCTACCCGCTCGGCTCGTGCACCATGAAGTACAACCCCAAGGTGAACGAGGAAACGGCCAACAACCCGCGCTGGCGGGACGCCCATCCACTGATGCCAGGGGCGCTGTCTCAAGGGAGTCTGCGGCTGATGTATGAGCTGGGGGAGCGGCTCAGGAGGATCGGTGGGATGGACGCGATCACACTTCAACCGGCGGCCGGTGCCCACGGTGAGTTAACCGGAATGTCCCTCATCAAAAAGTACTTCGAGGTAGGCGGAGAACTGAATCAGCGTCATAAGATCTTGGTCCCCGATTCGGCCCACGGGACGAACCCAGCGTCAGTGACGATGGCCGGATTTGAGACGGTCCAGATTCCGTCGAACGAGCGCGGGACCGTCGATCTGAAGGTACTCGAGCAGACAGCCGACGAAGCGACGGCCGGGATCATGCTCACCGTCCCGAACACCTTGGGAATCTTCGAAGACGAGATCGTGGAGATCACCGGGATTGTCCATGAGGTCGGCGGCCTGTGTTACTTCGATGGGGCAAACCTCAATGCGTTCCTGGGCCGGGCTCGGCCGGGGGACATGGGGGCTGACATCGTCCACTACAATCTGCACAAGACGTTCTCAACGCCCCACGGCGGCGGCGGGCCAGGGGCTGGCCCGGTCGGCGTCGTGGAACGGCTGGCGCCGTTCTTGCCGGTCCCGATCGTCGTGAAAGACGGCAATCGCTACCGATTGGACTACGACCGGCCGGAGTCGATCGGCAAGCTTCACAACTTCTACGGTAACTTCGCGGTGCTGGTGCGCGCCTACACCTACATTCGGGCGCTTGGGGACGAGGGCTTGAGAGCGGTGAGCGAGAATGCTGTCCTGAACGCCAACTACCTCAAAGAGCGGTTGAAGCGCATCTACCGGTTGCCCTACGATCGGCTCTACAAGCACGAGTTTGTCCTGTCGGGGGTCGGACAGGGGGAGGACGTGCACACGATCGACATCGCCAAACGCTTGCTCGACTATGGGTTTCACTCGCCGACGATCTACTTCCCGCTGATCGTGCCCGAGGCGCTGATGATCGAGCCAACGGAGACGGAGAGCAAAGAGACGCTGGACGCGTTCGCTGAAGCGTTGGAAGAAATTGCCCAGGAGGCCAAAGAAAACCCGGAGCTGTTAAAACAGGCGCCACACACCACCCCGGTGCGTCGCCTTGACGAGGTGCGCGCTGCCCGCCACCCGATCCTCACATACCCGTTTGAGGATTGATGATCGATCTCGATCTTCATCAGTTCATCCCTAATGTCTTCATAGCTGCGATCAGTGGATCGCTGTAGAAGATCGGATCGACCCGTTCCACGATGTCCGCCGACACATCCAGGAAGTGGCGCTTGTTCTCGATCGGGATCAGAGCGCGCCGAGCCCCGTTATCCATGCCCATTTGCAACGGCTCAGCCAGAAAACGGACCGCCTTGATATTCCCCTGAATGCTAAGATCACCAAGGACCAGCAGTCCCGGCAGTGCCGCTTGCTTCTTGATCGCAGAGTAGATCGCCACCACTAGGGCAATGCCAGCATCGCAAGAGATACGGTTGGTTAACAGATCAATGGCTTCAACATGGAAGTCCGTTGTATCAAGAGTTTGAGCGATTCCCATGTCCACCTTATGGCCCTGGATGTAAGCAAATGCTCTTTGGATCGATTCCTTCATGATGTTGTCAATACCACCGGCCACCTTCAGCTTGCCCGTGCCGGGTGAACACCCGACTTCGAGACGATACAATCCCACCTTGCCTTGGTCATCTACTGAAGCCGTATAAACCGAACCGGGTGCGAGTGGGTCGGTAGAGATCAGATTCCGTCCGCCTTCTTCCGGCACCCCAACGTAGCGCTCTTCACGGGTTTCGCTGTCGACGTAGGAAAAGGACGTCTGGTGGTATTCGAAGGAGCCCATCTTTTTCAGTTGCTCTTTCACTCGGCGACGCCCCTCCAAGGCCAGCTCCACAATTTCGGCCATCTCGTCTTTGGAAACTTCGCTGTGGGGATAGATCAGCTTGATCAGACCGGCCACCGTCTTGCGCACCGCCTTCACATCGCGGGCATTCAGGTGCGATCCC
This sequence comes from Bipolaricaulia bacterium, assembly GCA_046758705.1. Lineage (GTDB taxonomy): Bacteria > Bipolaricaulota > Bipolaricaulia > JBHIAT01 > JBHIAT01 > JBHIAT01. The sequence continues at coordinate 2,580 of JBHIAT010000041.1, read as the reverse complement.
AGGGAGAAGTGGTGGTCGATCATCTCTGTGAAGTTGTGGCGGCGCAACTCCCGCAGGGCCTCGGCCAGATAGTCCACCACGAACCCGTAATGGTCCGTGAAAAACTCGATCCGCATCTTAGGCACTTCCCAGCCAGGCAGATAGAAATGGATGCGGTCTAGAAAGGCCATGTCTTCTCGGATCACATCCGGCATAGGTGTGAACAGATGAGAGGAGCGCACCATGACCTCGACCGGCTGGTTCGTGTTTCCAAACAAAGCGATCGAGGCATTTCCAGACATGGCCTCCTTGCCCCTGGCGAATCTCCCCGACTCGCAATAAGTCTTTAGGGTCGTGATCACCTCTTTCTGCATCTTCTGAAGGTCGGCCACCTCGTCAAAGGCAACAGTATCCCATAGACCAACAAGACCCATCCTTCCCGTAGCCATGTTGTAAAAGAGATTTGCTACTGTGGTTGGTCCCGTGAGGAGTATGGTATAGGGTGATATCTCCTGATACGCGAACGACTTTCCCGTACCTCTGGGACCCAGCTCGACAAGATTGAAGTTCTGCTCGCATAGTGGAATAAGTCTCGTCAAAAACAGGAGCTTGAGTCGTTTGTCAAAGTTGAAGGGCTCTAACCCAATACTACGAACCAGGAGGTCGATCCACTCGTCTGTACTGAACTGTTGACGACAATCTCCATATTCTTTGAGATCAAAAGACCCAAGCTGGATGGGTTGCATGTCGACGATCCAAAACGGGCTCCGTTTTCCAGTCGCTGTATCATCGTATTGATGGTGGATGTCAACTTGGGTCCAGATTCCACCCATGAGGAGTCGATCATATTCTCGGATGTAACGCTCCGGGACATGAACGTATTTGTGGCCGAAGTTGACGAACTCAGCCCAGTATTTGTCATCATTAGAAAGATAGCGTACTTTCACCTTATCAATGAGAGTATGCTTTCCTTTCTCACGGACGAGGGACTGTACCTTGTTGGCTTCGTCCGGGCGCACAAAGTTCTCGGCCAATGTTGAATTGACCACTTTCAAACCCGCATCAATCGCCACGGGATCGTTGGTGGCGCAGTATTTGCCGAGCAGGTACTCAAGGACAAAGACCGGGACGTTGGCTCCGACCTTTACTTTTCTGACAAGGTCCTTGCGTACGACCTTACCGGCAAACACTGAGGTCGCTTTCCGGTCCAGTTTGGACATCTGCTATCCTTTTCTTTTTCAGATGAAGATGGCCATCTCGACTTTTTCCAAACGAGCCAGTTCAGTTCCGCTGGTAGCATCCAGCAGATAGCCCGTCACGGTCTTTTGATCCGTTTCTTCTGTAATCATTAACGTGATCGTATTCGGTTCTATTTCACCAGGCTTGTCCTCAACCAGCCTGAGTTGCACATCTCCGGTCGCTTCTTCGAAGCCATAGGATGCACTGACCGGATTTGATATAGACTTTCCCTGAACTCGTATCTCAATTCGCACCTTCGGGGGCACCAGTTCCAATAAGCTAGTGGTGGTGCCTTTGACCTGTATCGAGAAGAAACGGGTGCTGATTTTTTGGCTGCCTGGAATCAGTTTCCATTCGATTTCACCGGTGAGACCCACTGGTTCGGCCTTCTTTGGTTTCAGGGTGACTACTGGGATGAACAGTTCCTGAGGTGACAGCCCACCATGAAAATAGGCGGTCGAGCCACCTCTCACCTTGAAACAGGCAAAGTTCCAGGGTGTGGCGATCTCTAGATCCTCGCTAAGGCCGAAATCGGAGAGTTGGGCGCGAAGATAGGATGAATCAGCCGCCCCTCCACGACCCACCCATATTCGCCGATGGAGATCCACGGTATCGCCACCCGGTGCGTCGATCTTCATGTCGCTGCTCAGTTCTTCACCCAACAGATAACCATGATCTGCAGTGAAGACAATGGTTTCCACTCCCAATTCGCTAAGATTTCGGAAGGCGCGTTGCAGATTCCGCAGGACCGAGCCCATGATCTGACGAGTGAGAGGCACGTTATCTTCCTCAGCCAGCAAATCGATTTCCTGCGATGTGATCAGGATCAGATCCGCATCACTAATTTTCTCCCGTATTTTCTTGTTGGGGCGGGGAATTAACCGTTCAAGTTTGGTAGCAAAGACTTTCACTTCCACACTGTCTTTGAGGAACTTCACCCGGTCGTTCCGGTCCTTAAGCACCGTGTCACCTATTTTGAGTGCCAACTTATTTCCATTCGCAGGAACCACTGCGGCCGATTCATGTGCGCCGGGCAGAAGCGCCGCCATACCAATGGGGGTGATGGTTGGAATCATCCCCAAAGCGGGCTGGATTTCCATTTCAAATTCTTCGTCAAGGGTTTCGGCCAGCTCGCGAGCCATTTCGTAGCGCAGGGCATCGACCCAGACGTACGCCGTTTTCCCCTCGACGATCCTAGGTTTTACCTTCTTCTCAAAGATCTCGGTTTGGTGAAGCATCCCGGTTAGCCGAAATCTCTCATCGGCATAATGTTTCAGGAACTTCTCAGTTAATGATTCCCCAACTTCGGTGTAGCGATGTCTGGCTTTGATAACGAGCTGCTCTAGTTGTTGATGATCGCTA
>JBHIAT010000040.1:0-23789 GCA_046758705.1 Bipolaricaulia bacterium | reverse complement strand
CGCTGTCGAACCGGCGATTCTGATTTTTGCTATCTAGAATGAGCGAACGGTAAGCCTATAGGGTCTAAAAACTGAAAATGGGGCAAAAATCATGCAGAAGATTCTATTTATTTTACCAGAAAGAGGGAGGATTGTCAATGAGGCGCCAGTTAGGTTTAACGATTCAGGATAGGATGTTGGATCATGATCGCCTTCAAACGGGTTAGCTACGCAACGCAAAGCCCAGAACCGCAATCGCCATCCCGATAGCCAAGATTCGATTTAACATCTCTACTCTACCTCCCTTCTTCTCCCCACGGTCAAAATCGACTGACTCTAAGACCCTTCCCTCCGAGCGATTTCCATCGACGCGATATCAGGTCGCTCCTTTACCGCCGAAGACGGCGACCTGCATGAACGCCCGCTGGAGGAAAACGAATAGCACCAACGGGGGCAACAGATAGAACAATGACAGGGCGGCTAACACCCCAAAATCGATGACTTCGGTGGCGATCAGGCCCTGGATCAGAGTGGACATTAACCGGACCCGTCCCAACAGGGTGAACACATAGATGAAGTCATGCCAGGCGAACAGCGCACCCCAGATGAACACCGCCGCGATCCCCGGTCTGATCAACGGCAGGAACACCCTGGCCCAGACCTGGAACCGGTTACAACCATCGACCATCGCCGCCCGCTCGATATCCAGTGGGATCCCATCGAAGAACCCCTTGAGGATCCAGATCCCCAAAGGAACCTCCAGGGCAGCCCGGGCCAACGCCACTCCAGGGATCGTATTCAGCAACTTCAGGTACAGCAGCACAAAGAAGACGGCGATCAGCAGGATAGGGCCGGGGAAGCTGTGCAACACCAGCTGGAGCGACAGGAACAACTCCCGACCGCGGAACGTGATCCGGGAGAGCGGGTAGGCCCCTAACAGACATAAGACCGTCACCACCCCTCCTGACACCACCGAGAACAGGACCGTGTTGAGCAAGACGATCCATATCGAGTCCAACCTCAGGCCGAAGGTGAGCGGCTCCCACAGGAAGCTGAAGTTGGAAAACCCAAGCTCCTTGGGGATGAATCCCGTTGTCAACTGCGTGCTAAAGGATTGGAGGAAGAAGGCGACGTACATCATCAACAGAGGTAGGACGATGAGTGTCAGGATCACATAGGGTACCGCTTTACCGATCCCCTTCATTTTCATTTATACCTCCACCCCGCTAGGACGGAGCAACCTTCTGATCCCGAAGACCTTCCAGACGATCACGAACAGCACCAAGTTCACCCCCATCAGCACGGTCATCAGGCTGCTCCCATATCCGTACTGATATGTCTGGAACGCACTGTGGTAACCATAAAGGGCCCATACTTCCGTGGTAAAGTACGGCCCCCCGTTGGTGATGAGCAAGATGTATTCATAGGAGTTGGTCATGGACATCAGATGCCAGATGGTCATCGTCGCGATCGGCCACTTCAGCAGAGGGATAACGATATATCTCGACAGTTGCCAGAACGACGCGCCGTCCACCTCGGCCGCCCAGATGTAGTCCTGGGGGATGGACTCGATGGAGGAGCTGAAGATCAACATCGCCAATGCAATGCCCAGAAAGCCGTTCGCCAAGATGACGGCCGTCATCGGATAGCGGATGAACCAATGGATCGGGGAGATCCCGAACGCCCCTAACGCGGAGTTAAACACCCCATAGCGAGTCCCCTCGAAACTCACGATCCACAGGAACGCCCAGACGACCGGGGGGAACATCCGAGGCAGGAAGAAGATCGTCCTGAACAGGATCCGGGCTCGCTTTCCCATCCTCCAGGAGAGCAGAGAGATCAATAGCGCGCCCCCGATGATCATCGGAAGGGTGGCGACCACGTAGACGACCGTATTCTTGACGATCCTGAATATGAGGGGATCCTGATTCCCGATCAACCGGCGGAAGTTATCAAGTCCGATCAACTCCCAGGTGAACGTCTGATCGATGCGAGTGAACGCCATGGTGATCGTCAGCGCGATCGGGACAAAGTAAAAGATGAGAACCAGGATGACACTGGGCCCAAGGAAGAGCGGGATGGAGGGTCTGATCGTACCCTTCAGCTTTCGGATCATTGCATCCCATCAAAACACTACTATGATTGACGAAGCCCCTTGAAGGGGATGACTCCCTCCAAGGGGCCATTGACATGGACTACATTAACTCATGTCGGTGCCGCCGCGGTTACCTCCCGATGATCACCGCATCCGGCGCCTCGATCCTCAAGAACGCCTCCAGGTCTTGGACCGCCTGGGCCGGGCTGATGATCCCCGCTTCCACTCCCTTTAACGCCTCAAAGGCACGCCCCATATAGGCCCAGAACTTCGGATGGATGGGAACGGGTCTCACCGTCTCGGCAGATGAGGCCACCACCTGAAGGTAGTCATTATCCGCAATGAGCGGATGGTATACGGCGGATCTTCGGTAAGGAGGTCGCAGTGAGAACGCCGAGTGAATCGCGGCCGCCTCCGGAGAGGTCGCAAACATGAGCAACAGCGCCGCGATCTCCGGATGCTTCGATTGGCTGGTCACAAAGTAGAGCGGGTAGTCATTGACAGAGACGGGTGACACCTCGGGGGTAGCCGGAAGGAACGGGATGAAGCCCAGATCCTGTTTCAAACTCTCGTCGGTGAGCCCATACTTCGCCGCCCATTCGGACGGGGTGCCGACGTGGCTCGCCCAGGTGCTGAACGTCTTCCCCTCGACGAACGTACCGTGGATCGTCCCCCACGGTGGCGGCTCGGCGGGGATGACGCCCTGTCTGACCATCTCGGCATGCCACTCGTAGAATCCCCGCATCGCCGGCTTGTTCAGCGCCAACGCGTCTTTTTCAGGATCGTAAGCCTCGACCCCGAAGGCCAGCAACGTCCCGTAGAAATTTGAGCCCGAGCTGGGCCGGTGCAGGATACCGAACTCAACCAAACCCGCATCGACGGTCTCCTTCGCCAGCTTGGCCAGGACATCTAAGGACACGTCCCCGGATGTGGGCAGCATCTGTGCGATCTCCGCGTCACTATAACCGAGCTCCCGGAGCACGTCCTTCCGGTACCAGATCCCGGACGGCGAGACATCATGGGGAATGCCCCAGATCTTACCGTTCCATACGGCACCCTCCCAGAGGTTGGGATAGAAGTCGTAGTAGTTGAGATCCCAGAAAGCATTGACATGGTCATCGAGCGGGATGATGAATCCCCCCTTGGCCAGGTCAGCCGTCTCTCTCATGGTGACGATATCAGGCGCCTGACCAGCTCTGAAGTCGAGATAGAACTTGTCGGCAAACGGTCCCCACTTAAGCTCCGAAAATTCGACATCGACATTCACCTGCACCGATGCTCCTGACACCCTCAGCATTTCGTTGAGTCGCTCGGCCGCCAGTTCCAGGTTGGTCGCCTTCTTGACCCCCATTGGTCCAGGACCGATGACGCTGGCCCGCAACGTGACAACCTCCGGTTCCTGCCCGAGGGCAGAGACCATAGGCAACGCAAAGCCCAAGACCGCGATCGCTATCCCTATAGTCAAAATTCGGTTTAGCATCTCTTCCCCCTCTTTTTTTCTCTGCTGTCAAAACCAGCTGCCTCCAGGATCGCCGCTCTTGACAATTTTGGATTTTTAGTTTATTATGTTCGATATCCATCTGTCAAAAATTTACGATGGAGTTGCCAAACGGACCGGTTAGAGAATTACATCGGGAGTTCTGTCCTCAGGAGTTAACTCCTATTACCCATGTTTTTACTTCGTATTTGCATCTTCGATTACGTACATATCCCGCTGAGTCCTGCGACTACAAGAGTGGAGGTGAGCCGTCGTCGCGACGGCGCGGCCAGTGAATCGGATCGGCATCGAGCTGCACAGCATGCTGATCTCTGATCCGAAGCAGCTCGGTGATCTGCTCCATCGGTTCACCCAGGTCGGCTTCGATGTCGTCGAGCTTGAGCCCACACCACGTACCCTTGGTGTCATCCGGGAAGCGGACGGCAATCTCGATATCAAGGCGCTGCGCCGCATCTCCAAAGTGTTGGCACGCTACGACCTCACCTACACCGTCCACGCCCCGTCTGCGCTCATCAACATCGCCGATCCCGATGATGAACGCTCTAAGAACGCGCTGCGCAACTCGATCGACTTCTGTGAGCTCGTCAATGCGGAAATCCTGGTTTTGCACACCGGCCGAGCCAAAGACCCTAACTCCGACTGCGTCAAACGCCAGATCATTCGGGTGCTCAGCAATTACGTCTATTACGCCTCCCGTCGGGGTATCCGCATCGGCCTGGAGAACGGTTGGACCCTTGATGAGCCCCTGATTCACCTCGACGATCTCACCGAACTGGTGGCGCGGTTTAACTCCCCCCATTTGGGGATCACCCTCGATCTGGGCCATGCGTTCCTGGCGGCCAACCGGCTCGGCTTCGACCTGTTTGCGGCGGTCGATCGGATCCTGCCGTGGGTGATCCATCTGCATCTTGATGACAACTACGGAATCCTCGACGAGGACGATCCTCGGTTCGGCGATCTCATGCTTCCTCCGGGCCGCGGCATGCTCCCGTATCAGCAAATCTTCAACCGGATCGCAGGTAGGTATCGAGGGATCTACCTACTGGATATCAAGCCGGAGTGGTTTTCGGTTCTCGAACTTCGATCCGCCTACCGGAGCTTGATGGAGATGCTGCTTCACCAGGAGCGACTCAGCATGGTACTTGCCGGATATCTGAGAAGGTGGTTCACTCGGCCGGGGCGGCGAGGTGGATGACTATCACCTTCCTTAATCTGATATCTAACAGGAAGTGAAATCGATGATAGACATTCACATAAAAAACGGAATACTCCTACCGCTCGATGGACAGCGAGACGTGCTCAAAGATTTTTCGATCATCGTGGACGACGGCAAGATTGCGGAGATCGGTCCAACCGCCGAGTTGGAGAATCACTACGCGGCCGACAAAGTCAAAGTCATAGATGCCACGGGCATGGCGGTTTTGCCCGGCCTGATCAACACGCACACCCACCTAGCCATGACCTTGTTCAGGGGGGTGGTCGACGACATCTCCGGCACAGAATGGCTGGAGCGGGCCTGGTCGATCGAGTCGAACCTGACTCCGGAGGATGTGCTTTGGGGATCTCTGCTCGGCTGCGTTGAGATGATCAAAACCGGGACCACCTGCTTCGCCGACCACTACTTCCTTATGGAACAGGTCGCCGAGGCGGTCAAGCGGACCGGGATTCGAGGAGCGCTTGCCCAGGCGGTGCTGGAGTTTAGCGGGCCGGAAAAGATAGACACGAGCCTGGAAACGAGCGTCGCGTTTGCGAACGCGTACGACGGATATGCCGAGGGCAGGGTCAAAGGCTTCCTCGGCCCTCACTCAGCTTACACCTGCTCCCTAGAAACGCTCCAGAAGATCAGAGAGACCGCCGATGAAACGGGACTTCGTATCCATCTCCATCTGGCCGAAGGAGATTTCGAGACGGAGATCGTGATGGCCAAGTATGGGAAGAGCACCGTGACGCTGCTTCACGAAATCGGCTTCTTAGGGGAGGATATCCTGGGGGCGCACGTGGTCACCGTTGACGACGCAGAGATCGAGATCTTGAAGCGGAGCGGTGTGAAAGCCAACCACAATCCGGTCTGTAAGCTCAAGGGCGGCACCGGCATCTCTCCAGTCCCCCAGATGCTCGAAGCGGGGATCAACGTCTCGCTGGGCACCGATGGGACAGGGAGCAACAATAATCTGGATCTGTTCGAAGAGATGAAGACAGCCGCGATCATTCACAAACTCAACCGCCGAGACCCAGCCACCTTGTCGGCGTGGCAGGTTTTAGAGATGGCGACGATCAACGGCGCCAAAGCGCTCGGCATGGAGGATAAGATCGGATCGATCGAGGTTGGAAAGCAGGCGGATCTCATCGTGGTCGATCTTTCCAAACCCCACCTGCGTCCGACGCACAACCTGCCCTCTTTGTTGGTCTACTCGGCGAGCGGTGCGGATGTGGACACGGTCATCGTGGGCGGTCGGGTGATCATGGAGGCCCGGACCGTCCAAACCGTCGACGAAGACCAGGTGTGTGCGGAATTCGAGCGTCAATTTTCAGCGCTGATGGAGCGCAGCGGCTGGAGAGCCGAGCTGTCGAAGATCCCGGAAAGGATCGGTTAAGTTTGCGGATTAAGAACCTTGGATACAAGCTTAGCGGATCTTTCTGAACCGGAGGAACGTCATGGCAGAACCAGTCGTCGGTATGGCTCTTGGAGGCGGCGGCGCCCGGGGCCTTGCCCATATCGGGGTGCTGTGCGCCCTGTTGGAGCATGATATCCCCATTCATTGTGTGGCGGGGACCAGCATGGGAGCGGCCATCGGTGGCGCGTTCGCGTCCGGGCTTGACATGGATCAGCTGGCGGAGGCGATCAAGGAGATCGACCTCAAGAAGGCGCTCAACATCCCTGAGGGGCTTACCAAGACCCTGCGGCGACTCCTCGGCTGGACGGTCTCCGAGTACCTGTTTCGGCGGGATTAGCACTCTCCCCCATCCAAAGCACAGGCGCACATACACGCGATGTGCGAACTGTTCGCCCAATTCACCGGCGATACCCGGTTTGAGGATTTGCGTATCCCGTTCACCGCCGTTGCCGCCGACATTGACACCGGTGAGCCGGTCTTCATCCAGGAAGGATTGATCTGCCGCGCGGTCGAAGCGAGCACCACCCTCCCGATGGTCTACCACCCGGTGGAGTTTGGCGGACGGTATCTCGTCGACGGTGGCGTCGTCGACCTGGTGCCCATCGATGCCGCCATTACGATGGGTGCCGATCGGGTCATCGCCGTCGATGTCGGTGCGATCCCTCTCTACGAGGCGAGATCGACCCTGGATGTTTTGATGCATGCCGATCTCATGGCACGGCGCCAGCTGACCCGCACCCAGAGGGCATTGGCTCGGGAGCGGTTGGGGGAGAAGCACGTGGTGGTACTGCGACCGGACGTCCAGGGGACCGACTGGACGGCGTTCGACCACATCGACGAGTTCGTCATCGCCGGCGAGCAGGAGGCCGAAAAACACCTGGATCGCATCCGAGCAATGGTTGAACGGGCTTGAAGTGGGATCTTGAAAAGACGTAGACATCCTAACTGAAGATTGAGAGCAGCACGATTCCGATTAACGTGACCCCAATACCCGCAATTTGCTGTTTTGTGATCGGGTCTTTAAAAACCAAAAACGCCAAAACGACAAAAAGCGTGGGATAAGCACCTGCAATCGGGGCAACGACTGCCGTCAGTCCCCTATCGATCGCAAAGTTAAAGCTTAGCTCTGCTACCCTGACGAGAAACGCACCCAAAACCAACGGCAGCAGAGCGCCTTTGAAGTTAGGTCTGGTCAATTTGATTTTGTGCCTTCTCATAAATAGAAACACCAAAGGAAAAGGAGTAGAAGAAATATACGCGGGCCAAAACCAGCCGATCTCACGAACAGGAATTTTAATAAAGGTAAAGTAAACGCCCCAACTCATCATGGCCACAAGGGCCAAAAATATCCCGCGATTGATAGCCAACTTCCCCGCGCTTAACCCGTTGAAATCCGTAGTTGATACGATTAAACCCGAGAATACAACAAGCATAGCAACGGTCTGAGGGGCCGTAATCCTCTCTTTGAGAAAGATAATCGAAAGAACCACGGTCACCGCGGCAAACGAGGCTGCGATGGTGCCAACCAGAGACGGATTGGCAATCCTTAAACCCTCATAAAAGGCAACGATCCCAACGATGAGGACGGCAGCAAGTGCAATATTTAAAAGAAAGATGCCTGGAGTGATATTTTGAAGATCATTGAGGACAAAGGGGATATAAGGGCTAAAGATGAGCAGTCCGAATACCAAGTTCCAAAACGTGGTGGAGTACGCACCTAATTTTCTCGTAACGATGGTGCTAAAAACATCGCCAATTCCCCACCCAAGATAAGCAATGAGGGCAAACAAGACGGGTATCATCTACCCAATCAGTAACGTCCGAGCAATTCGTACAGAACCTCCAGGAACGCCTCCCGGTCGACCCGCTCCGCCACCTGAATGTTTGGCGGTCTACCGGTGACCCCCCAGCGATCCACCACCGTCTGTCCATAGGTGTACTCACCCTTGAGCTCGACCCCACCCCAATAACGGTTGACCTCAAACAGACCGGGGTGGGTCAGGTAGATGATCGTGCACGGGTCATGCAGCAGAGGCGCGGCCTTCAACCCAAACAGGGTTTGACACGTTCTTAAAGTGTAGGTCAGTAGATCGGCCAGCGCGTTTGCGACCGGTGAGCCTGCGGACCGGATCGTGGCGATCTCCGCGTCGGCGATCATCACCTGGTGGGTCAGATCCAGGGGAAACATCGTCGTTTCGATCGAGGATTTGAACACCACGGCAGCTGCCTCGGGATCCGCGTAGATATTGAACTCTGCGGCAGGGGTCACGTTGCCGAACCCGATTCCCCCTCCCATGAACACCAGGCTCCCCACCGCCTCAGTGAGCTCGGGGTAACGGATCAGGAAGGTGGCGATGTTGGTCAGGGGGCCGACCGCCACCAACGTGATCTTGCCCGGATGGGCGCTCACCTGGTCAGCGATGAAGTCGACGGCGTTTTCGCCCGATTTTCGCTTGGGTTCAGGAAGCTCTGCTCCGTCCAGCCCCGAGGGGCCATGGACCTCATGCGCGGTGATCTGTTCCCGAACCAGGGGCCGTCCGATGCCGGGGCAGACGGGGACGTCTATACCGGCCAGCGTGCATAGGGAAAGCGCGTTTCGCGTCGTGTTCTCCAGATAGGAGTTCCCGGCGACCGTGGTGATCCCGAGGAGATCCAGCTCCTGCGCAGCGGCGGCGAGCAGTATGGCCACCGCATCGTCATGCCCCGGATCACAATCGAGGATGATCTGCTTGCGACTCGTTTCCACCTGATTCACTCCCGTATGTAGGGCCTGGCCATGGCGCTAGGACCGCTCGCCCTCCGGGGCAGGAGGGCCAAAATGATGATGGGGATGATGAACGGAATCGACTGGGAAAGTTCGGGAGGCAGATACGTCTTCATGAACGGAGACTGGGCCGCCCAGTGTGCGAACCCCTCGAAGAAGCCAAACAGGAACGACCCAAACAACGCCATCAACGGCTCCTGGACGGCGAATATGGTGATCGCCAACGCGATAAACCCTCGCCCACCCGAAACCAGGTTGGTCACCGATCCAAACCATCCCAACACCAAAAACGCCCCGGCGAGGCCACCCAGCGTTCCCTGGATCATGCTCATCGAGATGCGGATGCGGTTCACCCGCACCCCGGCGACGTCGGCAGCCTCCGGTCGCTCGCCGGTGATCTTGATCTTGATCCCCAACAACGTCCGATGCAACAGCAGGTGAGCCAGCACCGCGATCGCGATCGCCACAAACAGCAGCACCGGAATATGGCCTATCGGTGTGGAGATGGTCGGCAGCCTAAACTGATCCGGAATCTTGAAAAGTCCGGGCAACGACCAAGCGCGCAGCAGGAACGGCGCGAGTCCCGCGGCAAAGAAGATGATGCCTAACCCGACGATGATCTGGTCCGCCTTGAGCTGCGTGCTGACGAGACCGAATATCAACCCCATCAGAGCGCCTGCCGCCATCCCGATGAGCACGCCCCCCCACGTACTCCCCACGTAATCGGCCGCGAACGCCGAAAACAGCGCGCTGAGCAGCAGGGTCCCCTCCATCCCGATGTTGATTAGGCCCGCTTTCTGATTGAGACACATCCCCACCGTCATCAGCAGGTACGGCGTCATCGCGAACGTCGCCAGCTTGAGCAGCGAGGGCAGATTGGCACCGACCCGATCGATGATGATGCCGATCGCCACGACCACGACGAAACCGGCAAGCAGAAGAATAGACCGCCGCTGCCTCAGTACGGCTGGGATTTGAGTCCTCGTCATCGCTTAAACCTCCATCGGACCAACGCGATGATTCCGGGAATCGCCAACGCGACCACGATGATGCCTCTGACCGCGCTCACCAGCTCAACGGCGACGCCCGCCTCCAGCTGCATTATCTTCGCTCCGCTTAACAGGCCGGCAAAGAATATGCCTGCGGGGATCACGCCTAAGGGATGACTCCTCCCGATGAGTGCCACGGCGACTCCGTTCCATCCCAGATTGAGCACATTGAGCATATCGACACGCAGCACCCACAGCGGAGGGCGACCTATGATCTGAAGTGCCCCGCCGAGACCGGCGAACAGCCCACCGCCGATCAGGCTGAGCAGAACGATTCGCTTAGCGTTGATCCCGGCGTACCGGGCGGCATCCGGACTGGTACCCGTCAATCGAAGCGCAAACCCTGGTTTGGTGCGCCACAGATACAGGTAAACCAGCACGCAGGCCGCGGCCGCAATGACGATCGCATACGTCAGGCCTGAAAATTCGACGAGCTCTGAGAACCGAGCGCTCTCTCGGATCTTCACCGATCGGTCCCCGGTACCCGGTCCGGTCAAGTGGTTCACGGTGATGAGCGTGGTAATAAACAGGGCCACATAGTTGAGCATCAGCGTCGACAAAATCTCATTGACGCCCCTCCACACCTTCAGGAGGGCGGCTGGAAGCGCCCACAGCGCACCGAAGACCATCGCAACTGCCATGGTGACCACAATATGTAGAACGGGGGGTAAGGTCAGCACCCCCCCTATCACCACAGCCCCCACCGCTCCAAAGTACGCCTGCCCCTCCATGCCGAGGTTGAGCATCCGTGCCCGCACCCCGATGGTAAACGTCAGCGCCGCTAACAAAATCGGGGCGGCCCGGGCCAACGTCGAAGCGATCTCGAACGTCCCAATGAATCCACCTTTGAACAACGAAGCGTAAGCGTGCCCCGGATTATGCCCGAACGCCGCCATCAGCACCGCCCCACCAGCCAGTCCAATAAGGATGGACAGAGCCGTCCCCAAGACCGGCGCTGAGAAGTGACTAGCCGCTTTTAAAACGGTCTCCAGCGATCGAGGTCGATCGATTTGAGCCTTTTCCACCACAACGGCAAGGGGCATCCCCTTGATGGAGATGCCCCCTTCCCCCTCTCTCTACACACTCTCTACTCTAGCGAATAAGCGATCAACCGTAGATCCTCCGCCAGCTTTCCAGAGCCGGTTGCGTCCAAACGTTCGGGACCACGACCTCACCCCTCTGAATCTGCAGTTTCAGCTCGGCCAAGGCGTCCCAGATCCAGGCCGGTTGACTGCCCCTCATCTCGATGACCTTGGCACGAATCTCGTCCGGTGGCGCTGGGAGGATCCGACTGCCCTGGATCTCTTCAGCCTGCTGGCCGAACCTGATAAACTCGTCGAGCTGGCTCAGGTCACTGATCTCAACCCCGGTCACCGGTTTCCCTCCGAGCATCGTCCCGATGCCCAGGATAGCCTGGCTCCCTTCGCTCGCCGTCACATCCTTGAACTTGCCCTCAACGATCAACCGCGCCGCCTCATAGACGCTGATGTCAACCCGCTTCAACATGCTGGTGATGACAAAACCCGGTGTGAGCCAGTCCTGGTTGGCGTCGACGCCGATGCCGAACGGAGGTCCCATCTCAAGACCCTGCTCATCGCGGATTCGCTCCAGCGCGGTGTTGATCCCCAACCCCGTGCCGCCAGCGACGTTGTAGACGGCCACCGCTCCTTCACCAAACATCGCGGTGGCGCTCACATCCCCGACGGCTGGATCGGACCAGGTGTTGGTGTATTCATAGAGCACCCGCTGATTCGTCGGCGTGTGGACGATGCTCGTCGCCGGCTCGTCCGCGAACTGATCGGGGAAGTGGAACTTGTACCACTGGATCGCCCAGTCAACGCCCCATTTGTATCCGATCTCGAAGTTCCACAGCACCGAGATCGGCTTGCCGAAGACGACACCGACGTGAGGCATGTCGTAATGGATCGCCAGCAGAGCGGCCAGCGCCCCGACCAGGGCGCTCCCCTTGTGCTGCTCGTAGGCCACGCCCAATAGGTTGGGAATGTACCGATCGGGGGTGACGTCGATCAGCAGGAAGTTCTTATCCGGGAAGCGCGGTGCCAGGATGGTAAACGGTTCTAGAGAATCGAATACACCGACGATGAGCTTCACGTTGAGACGTCTTGCCACCACGCTGATCGTTGGAACATAATCCTCAGGCGTGTCGGCCAGCACGTGTCTGACCTCGAAACCGAAGTCTCTCTGCGCCTCCTCCGCACCCTTGAACATCAGATCGATAAACCCCAGATCCCCCCTTCCGGGGGGCCCCGTGACGATCACGATCTCTCCTGGAGACTGGGCCAAACCATCCACGGCCGTGAACAGGCCGGGCCCTGCCAAAGTGAAAGTGATGACCAAGGCGATCGCTACGGTCCTGGCCACCCCTTTGCCATCCAGAACATGGTTCATTGTAACCTCCCCCTTTTGAGTTACGATTAAGCCTTAGTATGCCACCTTCCCGCTCACCTGATCAAATTCGCCGCTCGACTCGTTCACCGGTCAAGGGCAAGGGATCAACCGTAGATATCCCGCCAGCGATCCAGGTCGGGTCTGTTCCAAACGTTCGGGACGGCGACCTCGCCCGCCTCGATCTGGCTTGCCAATTCGGCCACGGCATCCCAGATCCAGGCCGGTTGCCCCTCCCTCATCTCTTTAACTTGGCTGCGGATCTCGCTCGGTGACGCCGGGAGGATCCGCCTGCCCTGCAACGCTTCAGCTTGTTTGCCGAACTCGATGAATTCGTCGAGCTGGGACAGATCGCTCACCTCAATTCCGGTCACCGGTTTCCCTCCGAGCATCGTCCCGATGCCCAGGACCGCCTGGCCCGCTTCGCTCGTCACAACGTCTTTGAATTTGCCCTCAACCACCAACCGGACCGCCTCATAGACGCTGCGGTCGACCCGCTTCAACATGCTGGCGATCACGAAGCCCGGCGTGATCCAGTCTTGATTGGCGTCGACGCCGATGCCGAACGGCGGCCCCATCTCGAGCCCTCGCTCATCGCGGATCCGCTCCAGCGCGGTGTTAATACCCAGCCCCGTAGAACCGGCGACGTTGTAGACCGCCACCGCACCTTCTTCGAACATCGCGGTGGCACTCACATCCCCGGCGGCCGTGCTGGTCCAGGTGTTGGTGTATTCCCAGAGCACCCGCTGATTCCTCGGTGTGTGGACGATGCTCGTCATCGGTTCGGCGGCGAACTGATCGGGGAAATGGAATTTGTACCATTGGATCCCCCAGTCGACGCCCCACTTGTATCCGATCTCAAAGTTCCACAGCACCGCGATCGGCACGCCGAAGACGACGCCGACGTGAGGCTGGTCGTAATGGATCGCCAGCAAGGCAGCCAGTGCCCCGACCAGGGCGCTCCCCTTATGTTGTTCGTAGACGACGCCCAATACGTTGGGGATGAACTGCTCAGGGGCGATGTCGATGAGCAAGAAGTTCTTATCGGGAAAGCGCGGCGCCAACGTAGTGATTGGCGTCAACCAGTCGAAATCCGGGCCGATGATGAGTTTCACGTTGGGGCGTCTTGCCACCACGCTTAGGGTGGGCACCATATCCGCGGGCGTGTCGGCCAACACGTGCCTGACCTCCAGGCCGAAGTCCTGGGCCGCCTGTTCAGCTCCCTTGAACGACAGATCGGTGAATCCCAGGTCTCCCCTGCCGGGAGGCAGCGTGACGATCACGATCTCTCCCTTGGACTCTGCGGATGCGCCCGGCACCGCCAGCAGGACAAGCCCGATTAAGACAACGACCCAGGCGAGCGCCAAGGTTTTCACTACTTTTCTGTTGTTCATGGGATTTTCCTGTCTCCTTTCCCACCGGCCATCATCAACCCGATCCCTTCCTTCTTCGCCCCAGCGGCTTCAACGACGTCCACGATCTGTCCGTTGAACATGACGGCGATGCGGTCGCTCAGGGACATGACCTCGTCCAGATCTTCGGAGACGAGCAGGAACGACGAGCCCTGTTCTCGCAGTTCCAGGAACAGTTCCCAGGTATGCTTGATCGCTTTGAGATCGAGTCCATAGGTTGGGTGGGCGGCGATAATCAACGGCGGCTTTCGCCACGTCTCCCGGGCCAGAATCAACCTCTGAATGTTCCCTCCGGAAAGTATTCGGGTTTCGGACCTCCACAGATCCGGGACCAGCACACTGTATTCAGAGACCAACCGCTTCGAGTGCCGCGTGATAGACGAGGTGTTCAGGATCGACCTTTTAGAGAATGGCAAGGTTCGGTAATCCTTTAGAACGACGTTCTCGGCCACATACATCGGCTCAGAGACGCCCAATCTCCTGCGTTCCTCGGGGATATGGGCGACGCCCGCGTCGATGATCTCCTTCGGCGAACGGTTGGTCATCTCCTCTCCGAAGATGATCACCTGCCCGGCTTTGACGTCTCGCAAACCGGTGATCGCTTCGAGCAGCTCTCTCTGACCGTTGCCCGCCACTCCGGCGATCCCGAATATCTCACCCTCGCGCACCGAGAACGAGACGTCCTTGACTGCTGGCTCACCCTCGGGGCCGAGCACATGAAGGTCCTTGAGCTCCAGCACGACCCGTTCCGACTGGACCGGTTTCCGTTCGAGGTGAACCGGGACCCGCTCACCGAGCATCAGCCGGGTCAGCTCCTTCTCGTCCGTCTCCGAGGTCTTCCGCCTCCCGCTCACCTTCCCCAATCGCAGAACGGTGACACGATCGCTTACCGCCATCACTTCCCCGAACTTGTGGGTGATGAACACAATCCCGTATCCTTCCTCAGCCATCTTCCGCAGCACGACGAACAGTTCTTCGGACTCCTCCGGCGTCAATAGCGAGGTCGGTTCATCCAGGATGAGCACTTTGGGATCGTAGTAAAGGACCTTGATGATTTCGACGCGCTGCTGTTCTCCGGCCGACAGGTCCTCGATCTTGGCCTTGGGGTTGACCCCCAGCCTGTACCTTTCAGACAGCGCTCGGATCTGCCTCTCGACCTGGGCAAGCGGGAAGGAGAAATTGGATGAGGTCAGGCCCAAAGCGACGTTCTCAGCGACGGTGAACGGACGGGCCAGCATGAGCTCTTGGTGAACCATCCCGATCCCGTGTTTAAGGCCGTCCTTCGGGGAGTTGATCGAGACCGGCTTGCCGTTGACGTAAATTTGACCTTTGGTCGGTACATAGAAACCGGAGAGGATATTGGCCAGGACCGTCTTGCCCGCCCCATTCTCCCCCAAAAGCGCGTGAATCTCCCCGGCGTACACGTCGAAATCGATGTGATCTAAGATGAGATGCTCCCAGACGCCGGGGAACTCTTTGGAGATGCCCTCCGTCCGGACCAGGGACTCTTCGTTTGTGACCTCTGACTTTCGAGTATCATCGATGGAAGCGGGATCTGCAGCCATTTACCCTCCTCCTTTGGCCTTGGGTTTCCCTGGGCGACTGCATATTAACCTGCTTGGCCCACCGAGCGCAACTCGCTTCGAGAAGCTGAATCTATTGAAATGCCCAGGAGGGTTGCAAAATAGTTGACAAAGGTGAAGGGCAAGATATATCTTGTTTCTAATATCTATCAACCCAGGAGGTGATCTAGAAGACGCCTACCTGAAGGGGGGTGGTATAAAGTCCAATCTCTAAAAATCCACCGATAGGAGGAAAAAACTATGAAGCGCATGGGCATGGGTATTGTGGTCGTTACATTGCTGGCTTTGTTGATGGGATTCGGTTACGTTAGTCAAGTTGCGGCAAGGAACATTTTTGTCATGAGTGCGATCCAGATCTTTGGAACCATCGATCCAGGTCGCGGCACCGACTATACGGAGTCCACGGCCATGGTCAACCTCTACGACCCGTTGGTCTTCCCATCTGCAACGGGCGAGATCGAGCCCAAATTGGCTGAAAGTTGGACCGTCAGCTCGGACGGCTTGACCTATATCTTCAATCTGAAGCGAGGAGTCAAATTCCATGACGGCAGCGCGCTGACGGCTGAGGACGTCAAGTTCACCATGGATCGCATCATCGCCCTTCAAGACGGGTATTCGTGGCTGTGGTCGGATGTGATGGATGAAGTCACCGTGGATGATCGTTACACGGTGACCTTCCACCTGAACAAGCCGTTTGCTCCGTTTGTCTCCAGCCTTCCGTGGCTCTTTATCGTCAGCAAAGATGCGATCTTGGCCCACATGCAACCAGGTCCATACGGCGAATTCGGGGATTATGGCACCGGATGGCTGGAGGTTACCACCACAGAAGATGCCGGCTCCGGCCCCTATATGCTGAAATCCTGGGATCGAGGCCGTGAAATCGTCTGGGAAAGGTTCGAGGACTACTTTGAGGGCTGGCCAAACGGGGACCAATCGGTAGACGAGGTCCATACCCTGGTCATCCGGGAAACGGCCACCGTCAAGACCATGATACGCAGAGGCGAGTTGACCATGGTGGAACACTGGAGAACGTTCACCGACTATCAAGAGATGGATCGGTACTCAGGGGTCAAGGTGCTCGACTTCCTGTCCACTGAACAGCTCTCCTTCAAACTGAACACCCAGATTCCACCCACCGATGACATCCACATCCGAAGGATGCTGGCTTGGGCATTTGACTACCAAAGCGTATTTGACATCTTCGAACCCGGCTCGGGTCCGGCCAAAGGCCCCATACCCCTGACCATCCCAGGACATAACGACCAGGTGTTTCAATATCAGCAAGACCTGGAACAGGCCCGGACGGAGCTCAAGCAGAGCCAATACTACCCGAATGTTCCCCCGATCCGCCTCACCCTGCCCGCCGGGAACGAGAATCGCCGGAAGATGGCGCTTCGCCTGAAGGAGAACCTGGCCGAGTTGGGCGTCGATCTTCAAATCAATGTAGAGCCGTGGGGACGGATGACGGACCTGGCAACGACGGTCGAAACCACACCGAACATCATGGTGATCTCCGTCGCTTCCAACTATCCTGACCCCGATACCTACCTCTATTCCATGTACCATTCGAGAGCTGCCGGAACCTGGATGTCCACGGAGTGGCTGCAGGATCCTGTGGTGGATCAGTTGATCGATCAGGAGCGGGTCACCCTGGACGAGGTCGAGCGAGGGCTGCTCATGAATGTAGCTCAACAGGTCATCAATGAGCACACGCCCGATATCTTCGTCTACGTCATGCCGCTACGGGTCGCCATGCAAGACTTCGTACAGGGCTTCACGTTCAGGCCCATCATGAGTTTCTACTACTACTTCCACGACCTGTGGTACGAGCAATAGACTCGCGGGCGTAGTGGAAAGAACGGAGAGAGGAGGGGGGGTCTTCCCCTCCTCTCTTTCAAATATAAACAGGGAAAGCGGATGAAATTCTCTTACTTCCTCATCCGAAGAGCGTTGGTCTCCGTTCTGGTTTTGATCGGGATCTCCATCCTGATATTCATCATCGCTCGCTTGCTGCCTGGCGATCCCGCCCGTCTGGCATTGGGTCCATTCGCATCTCAAGAACAGGTGGACAACCTCAGGGAAAAGATGGGGATGAACAAGCCATTGCCTCTGCAGTATTGGACCTATATTGGGGGGATATTTCGTGGTGATTTTGGCCTGTCGTTTCAGACCCGGCGGAACGTGTTCCTCGACATCGCCCACTTTTTACCGGCCACCGTTGAGCTGGTTGCGGTAGCGATCTTTTGGGTATTGGTGATCGGTGTTCCACTGGGTGCCTTATCGGCTCGTTATAAAGACAGCTGGATAGACAATGGGACTCGGATCATGGCATTTATTGGGGTGGCGGTGCCACCTTTCGTCGTTGGACTCATCGGGCAACTCGTCTTCTCTTATGGTCTGGACGTTCTCCCCACGACGGGACGCTTGAGTCTGCTGACGTCTCCACCACCAGCCCGAACCGGCTTTCTCCTCGTAGATAGCTTAATTGCCGGAAATTTTACCGCCTTGGGAGATGCGCTGCAACATATTCTGCTTCCCTCATTCGCCGTGGCCATGACCGGAATCGGCCAGATCACCCGCCTGACCCGTGCCAGCGTGAGCGATGTCCTAGGCAAGGACTACATTGAATCCGCTCGGGCGTTCGGGATATCCAATCGCTCCGTCACGTTTAAATACATGCTCAAACCGGCCTTCATCCCACCACTGACCATCTTGGGGCTCACGTTCGCCTCAGAACTGGGCAATGCGTTCCTCGTTGAAGTGGTGTTCGCCTGGCCCGGACTGGCCAGCTATGGGATACGCTCCATCCTACAGAAGGATTTTAACGCGATTATGGGGGTGGTCCTCATTATCGGCCTCGCGTTTGTCGTGGTGAACTTCATTGTCGATGTGCTAGCCGGGTACATCGATCCGCGCATCCGGATACGGGAGCGGGAGGCTTAATGGAAACGGCTCAGCATACGTCAGAACTCACTGAGAGCCCGTGGATGATTCTCAAAGAGCGACTCGGGCGTGCTTGGTACCGATTCCATCGCAACCCGATTTCGCTCGCTGGCGGTTCGATGGTCGTCCTGGTTGTATTTTTGGCCATTTTAGCCCCTTACGTCACCCCTTATCCCCAAGATGCTGGAGCGACGACACACCTCACCAATGCGTTTCAACCGCCCAGCAGAGCCCATTGGTTCGGGACCGATGCCGTCGGCAGAGATCTGTTTACAAGGACCATCTTCGGTTACCGGATCTCATTGATGCTGGCAGCCGTCGTGTTGGGGATCAGCGTCCCTTTCGGGATCACCCTCGGTCTCATTGCCGGATATTTCGGTGGAAAAATCGAAACGATCATCATGCGCACCACTGACATCTTCTTGGCCATCCCTGCACTCGTCATGGCGCTGGCGATCACGGCGGCGTTCACCCCGACCATCGACAAAGCGATGTTGGCGGTGGCTGCGATCTGGTGGACGTGGCACTGTCGCTTGGTCGCTGGCATCACTCGATCGGTTAAAACGGAAGAGTTTGTTCAAGCCAGTCAGGTGATCGGTGCCAGCCCGGTTCGAATCATGTTCAAGGATATCCTTCCCAATTGTGCATCTTCGATCATCGTAAAGATCACATTGGATGCAGGGTTTGTTATCTTAGTCGGAGCCGGCCTGAGCTTCTTGGGATTGGGGGTGCAGCCACCCAAGCCCGGTCTGGGCACGATGATATCCTATGGATCCCGATACCTTCCTGAGAAATGGTGGATGACGGTCTTCCCGAGCCTGGCTATTTTCTTCGTCATCTTGGGATTTAACCTGTTGGGGGATGGGTTGCGGGATATGCTTGACGTCGAAGTGGAGGGAGCTTAGATGGTCGAGGCCGAGTATGCACTTGCACTCGATATCCGAGATCTTTACGTCAGTTTCCAAGGCTATGAAGGGATCTCTCGCGTACTCGATGGTATCTCCCTTCAGGTTGCTAAGGGAGAATGGATCGGATTGGCCGGAGAGACCGGTTGCGGCAAGACGGTCACGATGAAGACGGTGATGGGGATGCTCAAAACGCCCCCGGCAACCATCCAGGGTAAGGTGCACTTGAACGGCCGGGATGTCCTAAAGATGTCTGAAAAAGAACTCCTTCAAACCAAAGGGACCGAAATCTCGATGATCTTCCAAGATCCGATGAACGCGCTCAACCCCGTTTTTACCGTCGGCGAACAGCTCCATGATGTGATCCAGTTTGCCCAAAAGAGACTCAGTCACAAGCACCAGGGTAAGCTGTCCAAGAAAGAGATCCATGACAGAACCGTGGCTGCATTGAAGGAGGTCAGACTTCCCGACCCACAGCGGATCATGACCAGTTACCCGTTAGAACTCAGCGGAGGGATGCGCCAGCGGGTGCTGATCGCCATGGCCCTGGTGAATGAGCCAAGACTGCTCATCGCTGATGAACCTGGGACCGCCCTGGATGTAACCATCCAAGCCCAGATCCTGAATCTGCTGAATGAACTGGTCAAAACCAGGATGATCTCCGTGCTGCTGATCTCTCACAACCTTGGAGTGATCGGGGAGATGACCGAACGAGTCTATATTATGTATGCCGGACAGGTCATGGAAACCGCGCCGACGGGTGCCCTGTTCGAGAACCCCAAGCATCCCTATACACAAGGGCTGCTCGCCTCTGTCCCCCGCCTCACCGGTGAGGCGGTTGCCGAGGGGGTTCAGGGGATGGTCCCTGATTACACGGCGGCTCCATCAGGATGTCGCTTCAATCCGCGTTGTGATCATGTCATGCCCATCTGCTCACAAAAAAAGCCGCCCCTGATTGAGATCGAACCCGATCACTATGTCGCATGTTATCTCTATACCGAACCAGGGGATCAGCATGAGAATGGATGAGCCCCTGCTCGTCGTTGAGAACTTGGTCAAGCACTTTCCGGTACGGGTTGGACTCTTCCAACGACAGATCGGAGAGGTCAGAGCCGTCGAAGGCGTTAGCTTCGAGATCAAAAGTGGTGAAATCTTCGGCTTGGTCGGTGAATCAGGTTCCGGAAAATCCACGATCGGCAAGATCTTGGCCAAGATCCACACGCCAACCCGTGGGACCATTCGGTTTAATGGGACCGATGTGATCAAGCTGACGGGGAAGGACTTGGGCCTGTTCAAGAAAGAGGTCCAAATGGTATTTCAAGACCCCAAGTCGTCCCTTAATCCGCGTCGAAGCGTCAAAAGCACGCTTGAAGAGCCGCTAATCGTGCATAAAATTGCTAAAAACAGGCGTGATCGCAAGAAGGTCGTGGCAGATCTCCTTCGAATGGTCGAACTCCCACCCAGCTATATGTACAAATATCCATCCGCACTGAGTGGAGGGCAGCGTCAGCGAGTGGCCATAGCTCGGGCTCTGGCCCTGAACCCCTCTTTTATCGTCCTCGATGAGCCGACCTCGGCTCTGGACGTATCGGTCCAAGCCAAGATCATCCGGCTTTTAAAGTATCTTCAAACCGAGCTCCAGCTATCCTATCTTTTCATATCTCATGACCTGAGCTTGATGCGTACAGTGGTCAGTCGGACCGCTGTCATGTACGTCGGGCGGATTTATGAGCTGGCCGCGACGGAGGACCTGTTCACCACCCCCCTCCACCCCTATACGCGAACATTGATTTCAGCCGTCCCGGTTATCTCCGAAGCCGAACGACAAGCGAAGCCGATCAAGCAAAGTCGGGGCGGTGAGATTCCGAGCCCGATGAACCCACCAAGTGGCTGTGCCTATCACCCCCGTTGTAGCCTGGCGGATCAAATCTGCTCCCGGCGGCTTCCAGACCTTGTCGAAGTGATGCCGAACCATTTCGTCCGCTGTCATCATGTCGATCTGAACCTGCCACCGGTCAAACAGCCCCAAATTCGACAGTAATCGTGATCGTGATAAGGATAAGGAAAAAAGCGAAGGCCTGTGCGAGGTCACCTTCGGGGCGTACCACCGGGCGGAACCCGGACAGCCAGCTCAGGCCAAGAAATCCTCTAACACCCGAAGAGGTTCACTTACCGCTGCTCCCTTCCGGGCCTGACGGGGTTCATGGACGTTCGCCGTAGAGGGCTCAACCGTCATCGCCGCTTATCCGAGGCAGTCCCCTATGGCACTACCTCTCAGGCGCCGTTCGGTCTCGCTATAGCGGTTTGCGAGTACAGGGTACCGCTAGCTCCCCACCTAGCACAGGCCTATAAAACAGTTAAAAGTTCAAAAGTTCAAAAGTTCAAAAGTCAAAAAGTTTTAAAGTCTTTGGCCGATAAATATTTGATGAATCCAAAGATCGTTTTCGACGTTTCCTCCGCTTGGTTAAAAACCTCAGCAAAGTCCTCAGGTGCAATATATCCCAGATCGGAAGCCACATACAATAAACTTCTGACCTCTGCTACAGAACCGCGAGCGACATAAAGGGATTGGATGAACTCTTTCGTAGAGTTCCTCTCGAACCCTTCAGCGATGTTAGACATGGTCGATACAGCCGCTCTTTGAATCTGATCCTTTAATCCATAATCTTGGGCAAAGGGAGTTCCTTGAGTCAGGTTATACACCATTCTTACCAACTCTCTCGATAGTTTCCATCCCTCGATCTCCTCGAACCTTCCTATCTTGGCCACAATTCAGTTTAAAAGTTTTAAAATCTTTTAACTTGCTAACTTTTTAACTTTCCAACTTTCCAACTGTTTTGGCGGAGGGGGTGGGATTTGAACCCACGGAAGCCACAAGGACTTCACCGGTTCTCCAGACCGGTGGCTTCGACCGCTCACCCACCCCTCCAAGTCACTGGTACGCCTGGGAGGATTTGAACCTCCGGCCTTCGGATCCGCAGTCCGACGCTCTGTCCCCTGAGCTACAGGCGCAAGCAAGTCAGTTTAAAAGTTTAAAGTTCCAAAAGTTGAAAAGTTTTAAAGTCTTTTAACTTGCTAACTTTTTAACTTTCCAACCTTTTAACTGTCTTATCTTGGCGGAGGGACTGGGATTCGAACCCAGAGGGCCTTGCGGCCTTACCGGTTTTCGAGACCGGCTCCTTGCCATTCGGTCATCCCTCCGGTCTGGATGCGACAACCCTTGTCATCCTCGTATGCCAACCGGCAGGATCATTATAGCACAGTCTTCAGATCGCTTCAACGACGGCGATCGGGCGAAGCCAGAATTCTAGGCACGGGGTTGACATTGAGGGAGGGGTGAGTTATAATAATTGCACCAATTACTATAATAAGGGGGAAGGCAGATGACTGTCAAAGTCGGAGCGACCGCACTTAGGAATCAGATAGGAGATCTGCTCGCTCGTGTGATTTATCTCAAGGAGCGAGTGATCATCGAGCGGCGCGACAAGCCGGTCGCTGCTCTCATCTCGCTGGAGGACCTTCGCGTGTTGGAGAGGTTTGAGGATGAACGCGATGCTGCTCTGCTTAAAGCGGCGAAGGAGTCCTCCAAGAGTCTTGTCCCTTTTGAAGAACTTGTCAATCAATACGAGCGGCTTTATGGAGAGAGGTTAGAGCTGAGTGAGGAAAGCGAAGGCCAGGGGACCATATAGGTTCTTGGTAGATGATCGAGTTATTAAAGAGCTTGGAAACCCACAGAGATACCCTGCAAAAGTCTATAGGCAGATAACCCTGAAGGTCTTCTCCCTGCAGTCCGAACCCCGTCCTCAAGATTGCAAACCGATCGGCGAAGGCTATCGCGTGGATAGCGGGGAATACCGGATCTACTATGAAGTCAATGATGACAAGAAGCTGGTTATCATCTATTGGATAGGGAAACGTGGTGATGACGAGTTTTACAAGGAGCTAAAACGAAAAGGCTTTCTGTAAGAGCGACCGGCTACATCCTCCGTTCCTCAGCTTACGGGTCGCTTCGCCGGCACCAGCCATCGACAGTTCCTCGGCCAACAGGACATCTAACTTTCTAAGGAACTCGGCCATTGAGGGTGTCCAAGAACACCTCTTCGCCCCAGTCACAGTCACAGTAATCGCTTCTACAGCTACGTCGGATCGTTGCAAAAGGTAAAGAATGGCCACCCAGTCATCAACAGCCATGTCTGTGTCTATCACAATGGGTTTTGGAGGTGCAAGTGTTGTTGTAGGCGGTACAGGGGTGAGAGCCGGTTGATAGATCAACACCTCCGAGTTGGGGCCGTCTTCGGGCAGAAGATAGACCTGGCCATTGAAGTAACTGATGCCCTCACGGGTCAGTGGGTGTCCCTGGCTAGTCTTTCCCACATCAATCCAATGCACCACGGTCCAACTCACCGGGTCGATGATGTCGATTAATCCCAAAGAGCCAAGCGTACCACCACCATCCCAAGCGGCGCGTCCGCCAGTGCGCTCACCTGGTCCTCCTGTCTCATCAAGGCTTCTCCCTCGGTGAGATCGCCCAGATCGTCCG
>JBHIAT010000039.1:0-24174 GCA_046758705.1 Bipolaricaulia bacterium | reverse complement strand
GGAGATCCTGGAGGTGCGGATCACCCGTCACGGGCCGATCATCAACGACGTCGTCTCCGATTTGGAACAGCCGCTCGCGTTCCGGTGGACAGCGACCAGTTCGCCGAACCAACTGCTGAGGAGCGTGCTGCGGCTCGATCGGGCCAGAACCTGGGAGGAGTTTCGAAACGCGTTGCGCGACTTCGACGCTCCGTCTCAGAACTTCGTCTATGCTGACATCGACGGCAACATCGGCTACCAGATGCCAGGGCTCATCCCGATCCGGGCTCGGGGTCGTGGGTTGGTTCCGGTTCCTGGCTGGACCGGAGAGTACGAGTGGGAGGGGTATGTGCCGTTCGATGAGCTGCCGTCGATCTTCAACCCGCCGACCGGGTATATCGCCACTGCCAACAACCAGGTCGTCCCCGACGACTACCCCTACTTTATCTCGGCCGAATGGGCCGCCCCCTACCGCGCCGAGCGGATCATCGCGTTGTTGACCGAAACGGAGACGCTGAGCATCGAGGATTTCGAACGGATTCAGGCCGATACCTACTCGATCCAGGCGGAGCGGCTCGTCCCTCATCTACTGACGATCGAGCTCGAGACAGAACTCGAAACCAAGGCATTGGAACGGCTTCGCGGTTGGGACTTTCGCTACAAGCTGGACAGCGTCGGCGCCTCGATCTTCGAGATGACCTACCTGAAGTTGGTGGAGAACACGTTCGCCGATGAGCTGGGTGAGGAGTTGTTCGGAGATTACCTGGGGAGGAGCAGCTTCCACGCGCTCACCCTGGAACGGTTGATCGAAGACCGGGAGAGCCGGTGGTTCGATGACGTCTCCACACCCGAGGTTGAGGATCGGGAGGCGATCCTGAACCGGAGTTTTGAACAGGGGATCGAGATGCTTCAGGATCAACTCGGCGAGGATCCGGACCGCTGGAGCTGGGGCCGGCTTCACCGCTCGACCTTTGAACACCCGTTGGGTGTCTCTGTGTTGAGCCGGATCTTCAACCGGGGGCCGGTGCCAAGTCGCGGGGGTGTGTTCACGATCGACCGAGCCGCTTTCAGTTACCGAAATCCCTTCTCTACGACCAGTCTGTCCTCCTACCGCCAGATCGTCGACTTAGGTGCGCTGGGAAACTCCCAGTCGATACATACCACCGGCCAATCGGGTCAGCCTTACTACAAACACTACAGCGACCTGATCGACCCCTGGCAGGCGGTGGCGTACCACCCGATGTACTTCGACCGAGAGACGATCGAGGCAGAACAGGAGGCGTTGCTCATCCTGATTCCTGGCTAATGCTCATTAGGGGGGCTGACCCACGCCTAGAGCCGTCTCGCTTCTCGTCCCGGCAAGGAAGAGGAATGGACGATGGAGGTTTTCTGATCTATTGATCAACACGGCTTCGATGCGATAGCGTCCGGGTTGAGTAAAGACCTCGGCCGGGATAGTGTACTCTGGAGTCCTGGGCGGCAAAGGGCCGCTGTGGTGGACCGGACCGGCACGCCCGAAAACGTTGATCCTGAGCTCCTGGGCCGGCCTCCGCTGAGGATCATGGTGCAGTCGGATCGGGACGGGTTCTCTAAGCGGAACCTGCCTGTGTGTCTGGATCTCGACGAAGTAGCCCGGCATCATCGCCGTCCCTGCTATTCGGGTGTCACCGACACGAACCTCCAGATGGACGGGCTGACCGGGCCTGAGCCGGAGTTCTGGAGGAGAAGGGATCGGTTGCCGGAGCCGATAGGGGATGCGAATTCCGTTGACCCGAACCCCAACATCAACATCGCGGACGGGCGCTCCGGGGGCGTCCTGGAGTTCTTCAAAGAGGATCTGACCGACGACCGCTCTTTGAGGCCCCCTGATCATCTCAACGAAGACCGCGAGTCGGGGTCGCTCCTCCGGGTGGGGCGGTTGCCGATCCGCTTCCCTTCGAGGCTCCTCTTCAACGGGTGAGACTTCCGGTTCGACCTCCTCCGGCGGTTGAACGATGATCACTATCTCTTCCTCCCGAGGCTGTTCTTCAACAACAACCGGGACTTCCCGTTCAACCTCCCGTTCCACTTCTTCTACTTCACTTTCACTTCTTCCCGCGATCTGAATCCGCTCCGCGTAGGCCTTGGTCAACTCACCCACAACCGTATCAGCGACCTCACGGATCGCGCTGACGGTTCGTTTGCTCTCGCTTGTCTCGGCGACCAAGATCACCCCGGTCTCCACATCGATAATCCGGGTGTTGATCAGGAGGTCATCTCCGATGGTGGTAACGCTCCCCACTACGATGGCATCGGCCCCGATCGCTTGACCGATCTCTTTGGCAGAGGCTTCGGTAAGAATGCCCGCCACGCCCAGTTTGAGCTCCTCGATCGCCTTCTCCAGTTGAGCCCGTTCCACCACCTCGAAGGAGCCGGCTCTCACGAACGAGGTAGTGAACGTCTCGGTGATCGCGATGACCAACTCCTCATCTCCTCGGAAATCTAACACCGCAACTCGCCGCGTGGGAATCGACGGAGCGGTGGGCTCCCTGACGAAAGCGGTGCAGCCGGTCAGGAGGAGCAGAACAACCAATGATAAAACTGTGATCTTGCGCATTCCTGGCACAACCCCCTTATGTATTATCTAAATTCATTATACCCTGAGAGAGTTATTATACCCTGAGAGAGGAAATCAAATCGCCCTCATCTGCGGCTGACTGAGCTGATCGATCACCCGCCACAGGCCTGCCTCCGCGGCCCCCCGAGCTTCAGCGAAGACGATCACCACCAGGTCCCCAGGTGTCCATGCCTGAAACGTCTGTCGAATGGTCTTTGCATCATCAGGATTTTGAGCCGCGAGCGGCTGTGTCTCATCCGAGAAGCGGAGCTCATCGTTACAGGTGAGAAAGAGTACAGCGGAAGCGCCCTCTCGAATGGCCACGTCCCGATACCGCCACGATCTTGAGAAATCAGCTCCCAGTTCGTTAAGCAGGGTCGCCCGGTTGAAGCGCCCCAGACTCAGTTCCTTCAACTGGAGGGTCTCCAATCCTTTGACCATATCTAAGACCTGCTTGAACGCCTGCCGTCCCGCCTCGGTGACCTGGGTCCCCTGCTTGTCCATCGAGACGAATCCATCTTGACGGAGCCGTTCCAAGGCCGTTCGCACTCGGCTTTCCGTAAATCCAGTCTGCTCGACCAGCGTCCTACGGCCCATCACCTCATGGGTGAGATAATAGATCAGGCAGCTCGAGATATATCTCCATCGTTCTATCCAGGCATCTGACATGAACTTTACACCTCGAGGCCATTGTAGACCGCTTCGGTCGGCGGTACAACTCTCCTAGAGTTGGAAATTTTCCTGGTCCTTCCTATACTTGAAGTAACTTGAATCCGGTCGTGATGGGAGATCTGGCTTGTGATGCCGATACAAAAAATTCTGATCGCCAACCGGGGTGAGATTGCCCTAAGGGTCATCCGGGCCTGCAAGGAACTCGGGATCGAGACAGTCGCTATCTATTCCGAGGCCGACCGGGATTCCCTTCATGCTCGATATGCCGATGAGGCCCACTTGATCGGCCCTTCCCCTGCCCGGGAGAGCTATCTCAGAGGTGAGTGGCTGATCGAACTCGCTCAGGTGACCGGATGCGATGCGATCCATCCCGGCTACGGCTTCCTGGCCGAGAACGCCGACTTCGCCGAGGCGGTGGAGCGGAGCGATCTGATCTTCATCGGCCCTGCGCCGGGGTCGATCCGGACGATGGGGGACAAGCTGGCCGCCCGACGACTGGCAAACGCTCAGGAGGTGCCGGTCATCCCGGGGTCGGAGGAACCGGTCCGGGATGCTAAGCAGGTCAAACGACTGGCCCAGAAGTTCGGCTATCCGATCCTGATCAAGGCGACCGCCGGCGGAGGCGGGAAGGGGATGCGGCTCGTAGCCGATGCGGATGAGGTGAACGAAGCGTTCGATCGAGCTGCCTCCGAGGCCGAGGCGGCGTTCGGCGATCGGCGGCTCTACGTGGAGCGGTTCCTCCCCGGGGCGAAGCATATCGAGTTTCAGATCCTGGCGGACGGCCGTGGAACCCGTGTCCATCTGGGAGAGCGTGACTGCTCCATCCAGCGACGTCATCAGAAACTGATCGAGGAGTCCCCGTCGGTCGCTCTCTCCGTCGAGCGGCGGGCCGAGATGGGGGAGGCCGCCGTGAAGATCGCGACCGCTGCCGATTATCGAAATGCTGGAACGGTGGAGTTTCTGTACCACCAGGGCCGTTATTACTTCCTTGAGATGAACACCCGCCTCCAGGTCGAGCACCCGGTCACTGAGATGATCACCGGGATCGATCTCGTTCACGCCCAGATCCGAATTGCCCGGGGCGAGAAGCTCGATTATCGTCAGGATCGAATCAAGCTGAGCGGGGCGGCGATCGAGTGCCGAATCTATGCCGAGGATCCGGCGAATCACTTCTATCCGTCGACCGGCACGATCGAGGGGCTCGCCTTACCCGACGGCCCCGGCGTGCGGGTGGACTCGGACTTGTACCTCGGGAGCCGGGTGACACACTATTACGACCCATTGTTGTTGAAACTGATTGCCTGGGCACAGACCCGAGAAGCAGCGATCGAACGGATGAGCCGGGTGCTCGATGAGCTGATCATCTTCGGGGTGAGGACCACGATTGACTTCAGCCGACAGGCGATGGCCGACCCACGCTTCCTGCGAGGGGATTACACGGCCGATTTCGTCGTCGGGTTCGAGCCGACCGAACCGCCGGAGACCACGCTGCAAGCGATCGCAGTCGCAATGGCGATCAAGCGGGATCGAGAGCGGTTCAACTTCATCGAAGGGGTGCGTCGATCGGACGATGGTTGGAAAAGGAGCCGGTTCCGATAGTCGTGAGCCAGGATGGCGTTATCTCGTCGAGATCGATGGAGCGGTCCATGAGGTGACCCTGTTCGAACGCGAGGGACACCTGTGGGCGGCGATCGGGGACGAGAAATTTCCGGCCGAGCTCCGCCATAGCGGGCCGGGTGCTTTATATACGTTCACCCAGGGGGCAGGATCGGTCCAACTCGGTATCGCCGGAGGGCGAGGGGATTATCAGGTGAACCTCCATGGGCGAGACTATCGGGTTCGGGTCGAACGAACGGGGTTACAAACACTCAAGGCAAGGCTCAGTCGGGATGAGCAAGCGGTGGACAGGAAACAGGAGCGGGTGATCACCGCCGTCATGCCCGGTTTGATCGTCAAAGTCGAGGTGACCGAGGGCCAGGCGGTGAGTGAGGGGGATAGCTTGGTCATCATCGAGGCAATGAAGATGGAAAACCAGATCCGAGCACCGTGCGCTGGGATCGTCAAACGGATCGACGTTGCAGAGGGGGAGGAGGTCGACGGTGGTCAACGTCTCTGCCTCCTGGAGTATCGTTGACCCATCTCTGTATCGGGGATAGTATAGTGTTTGTGGCGAATCACCGGATCCGAGTATGGAGGAAAGGAAATATACCAGACGGCGGGAGATCAGGATACGTCGCTGTGTGTTTGTCTAAAGGAGGTAGATCTAGTTGAAGATCGGTGTGCATACGCCGCTGTTTCGGGAGCTGGCATTCGAAGAAATGCTGGACCGGGTGGTGGCCGAGGGTCTGGAGGCGATCGAGCCGGGGACGGGCAATTACCCCGGCACCGCCCACTGTAACCCGGAGGAGTTGCTCAACGACGAACGTCAGTTAAAGACGTTCAAGCAGGCGGTGATGGATCGGGGGTTGATTATCAGTGCGCTCAGCTGCCATGGCAACCCGATCCATCCGGATGAGGCGTTCGCAAAGCGCCATCATGAGACATTCGAGCGGACGGTCCGGCTGGCCGAGAAGCTGGAGGTGGGGGTTATCTGTCTCTTTTCCGGGTGTCCCGGAGATTCAGAGAGAGCGAAGTATCCCAACTGGGTGACCTGCGCCTGGCCCGAGGATTTTAGGAAGGTGTTGGAATGGCAGTGGGAGGAGGTACTGATCCCTTACTGGACGCAGGCGGCCCGGCTCGCTCGGGATCACGGGGTGAAGCTCGCCTTCGAGATGCATCCCGGGTTCATGATCTACAACCCGGGGACGCTCCTCCGGCTGCGCGACGTGGTTGGGCCGGAGATCGGCGCCAACTTCGACCCCAGCCATCTCTTCTGGCAAGGGATCGATCCGGTCGCTGCCATCAAGCGGCTCGGGGAGGCGGATGCCCTGTTCCACATCCACGCCAAGGACACCTACATCGACCCTCAGAACACCGAGATCAACGGCGTCCTGGACACAACCCCTTACCGACAGGTTCCCGAACGCTCCTGGTACTTTCGGACCGTCGGCTACGGCCACGGGGAGTCGACATGGCGGGATATGATCAGCGCGTTGCGAATGATCGGTTACGATTATGTCCTCAGTATCGAGCACGAGGATGCACTCGCCTCGGTGGATGAGGGCTTGAGGAAGGCGGTTCAGTTTCTGAAGGCCTGTGTTCTCACCGAACCGCCCGCCGAGATGTGGTGGGCATAGCCGGGACTTTAGGAAGGGAAGGAGGACGCGATGGCCAACGTGAAGGCGGCGGTGATCGGGCTGGGGTTCGTCGGGCGGGTGCACTGTGAGAACCTGCGGCGGGTGCCGGGGGTCCGGTTGAAGGCGGTCGCCACCCGAAACCCTGAGAAGCTTCGTTACTATCAGGAGGCGTTCGGCGTCTCCAGGACTGAGACCGATTGGCGGGCGTTGCTCGATGCAGGAGTGGATGTCATCCACAATTGCACCCCCAACAGTCTTCATTATGAGATCAACCGGGCGTTTATCGAAGCGGGGGTGGATGTGATTTCGGAGAAGCCGCTGACGCTGACGGTGGCGGAGGCGGAGGCGCTGGTCGAGTTGGCAAACGAGAACAGGGTGACCCACGCCGTCTGCTTCAACTATCGGTTCTTCCCGGTGGTTCAGGAGATGCGTGCGCGGATCATGTCGGGGGAGATCGGGGAGGTGCGGGCGATCCACGGCGGGTATATTCAGGATTGGCTCCTCTACGAAACCGACTATAACTGGCGGCTCGAGCCCGGGGAGGGGAACACCCGGGCGGTGGCTGACATCGGCTCCCATTGGATCGATCTCGCTCGGTTCCTGTCGGGGAAGGAGGTGGCTCGGGTCGTCTCCGATCTTGCCACGTTCATCCCCCAGCGCAAGAAGCCGCGGGGGGAGCGCGAGACGTTCGCCCGTGGCCGGGAGGCCGAGGCGTACGAACCGGTGAAGATCGAGACGGAGGACTGGGCTGCGATCCTGTTCGAGATGGAGGGCGGAATCCGGGGGAGTCTGATCGTCTCCCAGGTCGCTCCCGGCCGCAAGAATCGGCTCCACATCGAAGTCGACGGGAGCAGACGGTCGCTCTTCTGGGATCTGGAGCAGCCCAACTATCTGTGGATCGGGGAACGGGACGAGGCGAACCGGGTCCTGATTGACGATCCCGCCCTGTTGACCACTCAAGCGTACTCGCTCTATCCCGGCGGTCACAACGAGGGATGGGGAGACGCTCAGAAGAACCTGCTGGCGAGCATATATCGGTCTATAGGGGACGGGTCCGAGGCGAGCGACTTTCCGACGTTCACCGACGGGCTGGCAGCGATGCGATTTGAGGAGGTCGTCCTGAGCTCGGCGAACGAGCGCAGGTGGATCGAACTGACGTAGCTGGCTATAATGGGGTAACCGGTTTGCAGTCGCAGAGGAGGCGGGGACGATCGAACCGAACACTGATACCGACATCGATATCACTGGCAACGTCGCCCGGCTCCGGGTTGAGATCGCCGAGGCAGCGGAGCGCGGTGGCCGTCCCCCCGATGAGATTCGGATTCTGGCGGCGACGAAGCTGAGAAACGTCGGGGAGATTCTGCGCGCGGTCGAGGCCGGGATCGACCTGATCGGTGAAAACACGATCCAGGAGGCCTTGGGGAAGTTCGAGTTCCTGCCGAACCCAATCGAGAAACATTTTATCGGTCATCTGCAAATGAACAAGGCCAGGGCCGCGATCCGGTTGTTCGATATGATCCACTCGATCGATCGGCTGGAGCTGGCTGAGGAGTTGGGCCGGTGCGCTACACGATGGGGATTGGAGGTACCGATCCTCATTGAAGTGAACCCGTCGCCGGATCCGGGTCGCCACGGGGTCACGGTCGAGGCGTGTCCCGATCTGGTGGCCGCCATTTCGGAGTGTCCCGGGCTTCGGATCACGGGGTTGATGACCATGCCCCCCTACAGCGAGGCGGAGGCAGAGATCCGCGGCCACTTCCGAGCGGTGCGGGCGTGTTTCGAGGCGCTGGCCGAGCAGCGGATCAAGAATGTCGAGATGCGGTACCTGTCGATGGGGATCTCCCACGATTTTGAGATCGCGATCGAGGAGGGAGCAAACCTGGTCAGGATCGGCACAGGGATCTTCGGAGGGAGGCGATATTGATGATCTTTCTGTCCTACCTCACCGAAGCGATCGCCCAGATCTTGAACATTGTCGTTCAAGTCATGATCATCATTCTGGTCATCCGGGCCATCGTCTCGTGGTTTGTCCGCAACCCTTACGAAAATCCGATCGTTGAGATGCTATACAGAATCACCGAACCGATCCTCTTTCCGATCAGGCGGTTCCTATTCCGCTATATGCCGAACATGATGATCGACTTTTCGCCGATGATCGCGATCCTGATACTCATCTTTGTCCGGCAATTTGTCGTCCGCAGCCTGTTGGAATTAAGTCGAAGGATTTGAGCCGAAGCGGGAAGAAAAAAGAAAAGGTTGAAAAGCGGACAGCGAGCTACTCAGATGTGGCAGTGAGATTGGGATCGATCTCCGGAGTTCTGAAGAGTGAACTCCTTAGAAAGGAGGTGATCCAGCCGCAGGTTCTCCTACGGCTACCTTGTTACGACTTCACCCCTCTTGCGGAAAATACCTTAGGCACTCCTGTAGATGGAACGACTTCGGGTGTTCCCCACTCGATTGGTGTGACGGGCGGTGTGTACAAGGCCCGAGTACATATTCACCGTGGTATGGCTGACCCACGATTACTACCGATTCCGGCTTCATGGGGTCGAGTTGCAGACCCCAATCCGAACTGAGACCGGCTTTTTAGGATTGGCTCCCCCTCGCGGGTTGGCTACCCATTGTACCGGCCATTGTAGCACGTGTGTCGCCCAGGACATAAGGGGCATGATGACTTGACGTCATCCCCTCCTTCCTCCGGCTATTCACCGGCAGTCCCACTAGAGTCCCCGCCCGAAGCGCTGGCAACTAGTAGCGAGGGTTGCGCTCGTTACGGGACTTAACCCGACGTCCTACGACACGAGCTGACGACAGCCATGCACCACCTGTGCACCGCCTTCGCAAGCAAGCTTGCAAAGCCACCCCCCTTTCGGGAGGCTTTATCGGAGCATGTCAAGCCCTGGTAAGGTTCTTCGCTTATCATCGAATTGAACCACGTGCTCCACCGGTTGTGCGGGCCCCCGTCAATTCCCTTGAGTTTTAGCCTTGCGGCCGTACTCCCCAGGCGGTCCACTTAACGCGTTAGCTGCGGCACCGACCTTCTTTAAGCGGCCGACACCTAGTGGACATCGTTTGGGGCGTGGACTACGGGGGTATCTAATCCCCTTTGCTCCCCACGCTTTCGCGCTTCAGCGTCAGTACCAGGCCAGAGGGTTGCCTTCGCCATCGGGGTACCTTCCGGTATCTGCGCATTTCACCGCTACTCCGGAAGTTCCACCCTCCTCTCCTGGGCTCAAGCCTGGCGGTATCACCTGACCTTCCTCGGTTGAGCCGAGGACTTTCACAGGAGACCCACCTGGCCGCCTAGACGCCCTTTACGCCCAGTGATTCCGGGTAACGCTCGCCCCTTCTGTCTTACCGCGGCTGCTGGCACAGAATTAGCCGGGGCTTATTCCTGGGGTACCGTCATCCTCCAGGCATTTCCTCCTGGAGTTATTCTTCCCCCAGAAAAGGGGTTTACGACCCGAAAGCCTTCCTCCCCCACGCGGCGTCGCTCCGTCAGGCTTTCGCCCATTGCGGAAGATTCCCTACTGCTGCCTCCCGTAGGAGTCTGGGCCGTGTCTCAGTCCCAGTGTGGCTGGCCATCCTCTCGGACCAGCTACCCATCATAACCTTGGTAGGCCGTTACCCTACCAACAAGCTAATAGGACGCAGCCCCCTCCTCTCGCGACGGCCGAACTTAAGTTCCGTCTTAGGGTGGAGGCCGAAACCTTCACCCTAAGCGTTGGAACCAAACAGTTCAACCGCCTTTAATCATCAGCTCTTATGAAATGATGATACTATCGGGTATTAGCTCCGGTTTCCCGGAGTTATCTCCGTCGAAAGGGCAGGTTAGCTACGCGTTACTCACCCGTCCGCCGCTCTACTCCTCCCTCAAAGGGGAGTTTCTCGCGCGACTTGCATGTATTAGGCGCGCCGCTAGCGTTCACCCTGAGCCGGGATCATACTCTCTTAATTTAATCTCAAGGGTCCTTTCACCACGCTATCCACTTTTCAAAGACCGAATCCCTATGCTCTCTGCCATGGACTGACCTTAGTATAGCACACCCCCGTCTGACTGTCAAGGCTATCCGCACCTTCATGCTTCGACGTGGTCACCGGCTTGGATCCGGTTTGGTGTCAGGGCATTCGATCTGCTATAATTCAGAATATCTACCATCCCGAAGGGAGGTATGGGTGTTCCATCATGCCTGAGATCTCAAACCGAGCGCGTTCGATCCGTCCTTCCCCGATTCGCAAACTGGGGTCGCTCGCCGACCGGGCCGAAGATCGCGGGATCACCGTCCACCACCTCAACATCGGCCAACCCGATATCGAGACGCCGGAACCTTTCTGGGCGGGGATCCGGGAGGCTGACATCAAGGTGCTGGCCTACAGCCCGTCCCAGGGGTTCGCCGAGGCGCGGGAGGCGATGGTCCGTTATTACGCGGATGTGGGAATCGAGGTCGGGGTCGATGACCTGATCATCACCATCGGCGGCAGCGAGGCGGTTCTGTTTGCGATCATCGCCACCCTGGAACATGGAGATACCCTGCTCATCCCGGAGCCGTTCTACACCAACTACAGCAGCTACGCCCGGATGGCCGGGGTCGCCATCACGCCGATCACCACCCGGGCCCAGCAGGATTTCCGACTCCCATCCCGCCAGGCGATCGAATCGCAGCTCACCCCGACCACGAAGGCGATCCTGATCACCCATCCCGGCAACCCGACCGGGACCGTCTACACCGAGGCAGAGCTGGAGATGCTGCAGGAGATCGCCCTGGAGCACGATCTGTTCCTGATCTCCGATGAGGTCTATCGGGAGTTCGTCTATGAGGGATCCCATCACAGCGTGCTGAACCTGGGGGGACTGGAACGCCATGCCGTCTTGGTCGACAGCATCTCGAAGCGGTTCAGCGCCTGTGGGGCACGGATCGGAACGATCGTCAGTCGGAGCCGGAAGGTGATCGATTCGGCGTTGAAGATGGCGCAGGCGCGGCTCTCCCCGCCGACGCTGGAACAGCTGGGGATGGTCCGACTCCTCAGCTCGGAAACCTATCCGCGTCAGGTCACCGAGATGATCGAACGATTCAAGCGGCGTCGGGACCTGCTCTTCGGGATGATAAACCAGATCCCTGGAGTTGTCTGCACCCGACCCGAGGGGGCGTTCTACCTCATCGTCCAGCTGCCGGTGGCCGATGCCGAAGATTTTTCCAGGTGGTTGCTGACCGACTTCGAGCTCGACGGGGAGACGGTGATGCTCGCCCCAGCCGCCGGTTTCTACGAGACGCCGGGACTGGGGATCAATGAGGTCAGGATCGCCTACGTCCTGAACCGAAAGGCGCTGGAGCGAGCGGTCCACATCCTGGCGGCGGGATTGCAAACCTATCGCAGCAGGATTCAATCCGACCCCAAGATAGTCGAACTCAGTAGCGAACCGGGAACAAGGACAGGTCGATGACTAAGACCAAGCAGCGACTGGATCGCTTGTTGGTGGAGCAGGGGCGGTTTAGAACGAGAAGTCAGGCCCACCGGCTTCACTAACAAGTTGTCGGTATTGCTCACCCCAACGTCATTTCCCCTAATATCTTCTGCACACGCCTAGCTCCCCAATCCATGCAAAAATGGTCCAGTAAAGGGCAGTTTCAGGGCACGGTTCCGCTATCTGAGATCAAGGCGTTCACCATTCGTTCTTACTTGGCTCACTTACAGGATCGGGGCTTAAAGAACACAACGATCGCCATTTACTTGCGAGCGCTCAAAGCGTTCTTCAACTGGCTGGCTAGAGAAGGCTTGATCGCCATGGCTAAAAACCCTGTCTGGTGGACGGGATTCCGAAACTACACCATGCTCCTGACGTTCCTTGATGTGGGGCTTCGACGCAATGAACTGATCAACCTGGAAGTCGGTGACTTAAGCCGCGCCCAACGTAGTCTGAAAGTTCATGGCAAAGGGGCCAAGGATCGGGTTTGTTTCATGGGGGCTAAGTTGACTAAGACTATGAGACGATGGATCGATTTACGGGGTTATCAGCCGTACTCTGAGGAGGTGTTCGTCACTCGCACAGGGGAATGGCTGTGCCCCTCGCGTCATGGCTGTCTTATCTATCTTTTTAAATATTTCCTCAGGTAGACTGCTAAAGCTCTCTTTAGGGTACTTATTACATCTCCCAGCATGACCCTCAAGCCTATTGCATGAACTCTTGTCACAGAGCATAGTTCATTCATCTGCCCCCTTTCTCAACGGGTTAGGATTACCTAACCGAAGACCCGCTCCAGATCGGAAAACCGCTGCTTGAAGTGGACATAGTGGCGGAACTGCTCCGCCTCGACCAGTTTCAGCTCATCCTCGATCTCGTGGAACGTCCCGGAGACAAGGTCACAGATCCGTTCCACGTCCTTGGCCGTCGAAATCAGTGTGATTCGGGCGTTCCACAGATCATAGGCATGCTTGAGCGCCGCCAGATCCTTATGCAGGTTTCCGCCGATGTGGACCTCGAACGCATACCGGGGCACCGCCCCCCGGTAGGTCGGTCGCCACACGACATCGATTTTAAACCGGCCGCAGGGCACCTCGATCTCGGTCTCGAACCCCTGCTGCGCGCCGAGCTCGCCCAGATAATCGACCAACAGGTTGTGTTCGTAGGTTTTCCCTCCCTCGACGCGAAGCTCCTCGGCGATCCCGACCACCTCATCCCGAAGTTTTACATAGCGCGTTTCCTCGAGCGTCGGCTCAGCCTGTTCGACCTCGATCGGCTCCGCGAGCCGCACCCAGGCGCCGGCGTGGTAGTCCCCCTTGGTAAGCATCCCCGGCTCGGACAACCGATAGACGCGCACCAGCCACAGATACGCCCGCTCCCGTCCGTTGAGATATTTTCTGATGGCATCGAGGGACCAGACGTAATAGGGTTCGAGCGCTTCCCAGAGCCGATCGTCGTTCTCGACCTCAACCGCCTGATCGAGTGTCGCCAGGTAGCGGACGATCGGCGGCTCCCCGGCGGTCCGCCGACGGTGGGCGAGCCACGGTCGGTGGATCTCCTGATAGCGCTTTAAGGACGGGGGTGAAAGGGACGGATAGAGCAAGAACAGGCTCGACCGTCTCGCTCGTTTCCGGATCAGGAAGAGATGACGACCGGTGGCCAACGCCTCGATGATCTCCGCCTTCGCCGGGACCCCCCCGGCAAGCTGCAACGGGAACTCCATGATGGCCTCTCCATTGCCACAGGGCACTTCAGTCTCAGTTTCAGGTTGCGACCGTTTCTTGACACAAGCCATTGTAGCGAAGTGACGCGGGAGTGTTCAATGCCACCAGCTGATGAACTCCAGTTGACAACCGCGTTATGTTCGGATAGAGTAGGACTAAGGAAAGGCAAAGCAAGGTAACATGTCATGACCCAGGTGCTTCACACCGCCGACACCCACATCGGGACACGGCAGTACGGCCTGGAGGACCGCCGCAAAGATTTCTCACAGGCATTCGCCCAGGTCATTCAGATCGCCATCGAAGAGGAGGTGGCAGCAGTGATCCACGCCGGCGATCTGTTCGACGATCGCTACCCCAGCACCGAAGACCTCGGCGACGTTCTCAGGGAACTCACCAAACTGAACCAGGTCGGGATCCCATTCTTGGGGATCGTCGGCAACCACGAGCGGCGGCGGGGGGCTCAGTGGATCGATCTGTTTGCTGAGCTAGGGCTCGCCGTCCATCTCGGCGCTGAACCGACCTACGTGGGCGATATCGTGGTCTACGGGCTTGACTACAGCGGCAGGCGGGAGATCGAACTGCCCGAGCTCGACGACGGCGTGTTGGTGGCCCACCAGATGCTCGATCAGGTCCAGGTCGTTGACGGTGAGCTGAAGCTCGAGGCACTCGTCGGCTGCGGCGCGCGGATCGTGCTGCTCGGCGACTACCACCAGCATAAGGTCTGGCGCCAGGATGGCGTGTTGATCACCTATCCGGGCAGCACCGAACGTTGGAGCTTGGATGAGGTGGCACGGCGCGGTTTCAACCTCATTGATCTGGAGACCGGTCGGCTGACCCGTCGGGAGTTCGACACCCGTCGGTTCATCTACATTGCGGGCAACGAGGACCCGATCCGAGGGATCGACGCTCATCCCGTGACCGGAGCGGTCGTCGCCGTCTACCTGAAGAAGTCAGGGCATACCGTCAAGGAGATCGAGGAGTACGGGCTGACGAACGGGGCGCTGGCGGTCCAGGTGCGAGACCGTCGCGAGGACGATGTCGGCCTGGAGCAGATCGAGGTGAGCGTCGAGTTCGGCGACCTTGACCGGGCCGTCTCAGAACGACTCGACAGGATGGAACTCTCCGAGACCTCCCGGGAGATCGATCACATCACTCGCGACCGAGAGATCGCCGATTCCAACGTCGATTCTGAGGTGGACAAACTGCTGACCGCGACAGGAGGTTCGGAATCCGATGAATGATGAACCCAGCCTGCTCGACCTGATGAAGGATGAGGGAGATAAGGCCGGGGAACCGGAAGCCCTGGATCCGGACCGGGATCTGGAGATCGCGATGGCCCCCTCGTCCCTCAGAGACCTGGACCGAGACCGCGATCGGATGCGGATCGTCTCGGTCGAGCTGAGCAATTTCATGTGCTATAAGCAGGAGCAGGTTTCATTCGAGACGGGGACGACGATCATCGCCGGCCCGAACGGCTCGGGGAAGAGCTCTCTGCTGGAGAGCATTTTCTTCGCCCTCTACGGCAGCAAAGCGAGTCCAGTGATGGGCCGGCCGCTCCACCACATCCTGCGCGAAGCGGCCCGTTCAGGGCACGTCGAGCTGACGTTCGATCACGGAGAGCACCGTTACACCGTCCGGATGGGGATGCGGCGCAGCGGAAGCTCGGTGATCTCTGAGCGGGAGGGATGCTGGCTGGAGCGAGACGACGGCCAGAAATGGGTCGGGGTGGAGAACGTCACCACCGCGATCGAGGAGCAGCTCGGCATGGACCGTGACGACTTCGTGAACTGCATCTATATCCGCCAGGGTGAGATCGACCGGCTGATCAAGGCAGGTGAGGAGGAACGCAAGCGGATGATCGATCGGCTGCTGCGGCTGGAGCGGCTCGACGATTACGTAACCCGGGCGAAACAGGGCGCCCGCCGGGCGGTCAACCGCCAGCGGGATGTGGTAAAGAGCAAGCTGAACGATATCGAGACGGAGATCGCCGACCTGGAGGGCGAGAGCTTGGAGCAGAAGCGAGCCGAGCTAGAGCGACGACTGGACGAGATACGAGGGGAGTTAAAGGATCTCGATGCGCGCATTGAAGGGGCGGAACGCCGTCGGGCCGAGCACCATGAACGGTTGAAACGGATCGATGCGGCAAAACAGGAACTCGAGACGACCGAGGCGTCGATCGCGGAGAAGGAGGACCGACTCCAGGAACAACTCGATCGGCAGAAGGAGCTAACTTTGGAGATCGAGGAACTCCAATTGCAGCATCAAGAGATGGTCTCAGACCTTGGCGGGATGCTGTGGGCTGAGGAAGGGACGATTCTGGAAGCTCTGGAGACCGCCGCCGGAATCGAGGAAGTCCCCGAGTTCAGGATCGAGCTGGCTGAGAGACAGGCCGAAGTCGAGTCGCTTCAGACCCAGCGTCAGGCGCTCCGCGATCAGGTGACCCGGCTGGAGTCGGAGCGGAAGCGGCTGACGGATACAAGCACAGATATCGATACCCAACTGGAATCGGATAAAGAGGGACTCGCACAGGCACGAGATCAACTCGAAGCCGAACGGTCACAGCAGGCAGCACTCGAGGAACAGATCAAGGGTCAGGAGGCGGCCGCCGATGAGAAACTTCCCGAACTGACCGTGGAGCTTCCAGCGCCCAAGAGGTTCTCCGAACTTGATCTGAAGGCGCTCCGTGACCAGGTGACCGAG
Source organism: Bipolaricaulia bacterium (assembly GCA_046758705.1). GTDB lineage: Bacteria > Bipolaricaulota > Bipolaricaulia > JBHIAT01 > JBHIAT01 > JBHIAT01. The sequence goes on along the minus strand of JBHIAT010000039.1, from coordinate 7,806 downwards.
CAACTGGCGACCGTCGCGGAAGTGCAGGAGGCGGTCAAAGAACGGTTGGTCGAACGGCGAACGCAACAAGCCGAGATCGACAAGGAGCTGTCGAACAAAGAACAGTTGGTCGAAGCGGGCCGATGTCCGACCTGCGGACAAGCGGTGACCGAGGAGACGTTCACAGACACGCTCCATCATCTGGAGATTCACCGAAATGAGCTGACCCAGAAGATCAGCAACGATGAGGAGCAACTGGCGGACCTCACCGGCCGCATCGAAGGGCTCAAGGCCGATGAACAGGCCGTCAACCAACTCGAACTGATCGGATCGGAACTGCGGGGCATACGCGCTCGGCTCGAGGAACGGGTCGTCGGGATCGAGCAGGACGAGCGTGAGATCGAAACCCGGGAGACACAGATCGAGGGACATAAAGAACGACGTGAGCGGACCGAGGAGGAACTTCACGCGACCGAAGAGCGGGGGAAGGCACTTGAGGCCCAAATCACCGATTTGAACCGACGGTTTGACGAGGTGGAGGCGCAACTGAACGCCCTTGAGGAGGTTAAGGCGCTGGCTAACAGGGCCATCCGGCTTCGGGATCGGACCATCAATCGTAAGGAGATGCGCTCGGGTGTGCGTGAGCGGATCGACGATCTGCGGCGCGACCTGGAGATGTTGCGAGCCAAGCACTTTGAACTGACTCAGGAGCTTGAGGTGGGAGATCGAACGGAACTTGAGGAGCAACTAAAGGTGATTGAGGATCACGTTGCCGAATTGACGGGGCGACGGGAACAGCTCGGGGAAGAACGCGATGGGTTGGTTCACCGCCGCGGTACGGTAGAGAGCCGGATCGAGATGTTCCAGAAGCGCAAAGAACAACAGGAGATGCTCCACAACAAAGCCGAACGGTTCGACCGGATCGCAGGCGAACTCGACGAGATCATCGAGACCTATGGGGTGATCAAACGGGAGTTTCGCAAGCGAAACCTGGAGGCGTTGAACCTCTACTTTGAACGGTTCTTCACGCTCATGGATTCGGGCGACAGCTACAGCGGTGTCCAAATCGACGACGACTACGGCATCCAGGTCTTCCTGAAGAACGGGGAGGCGATCCATCCAGCGATCCTCTCCGGTGGCGAACGGGCGTTGATTAACATCGCGCTGCGGGCAGCAATCCACCAGGTGCTCTCCCGGGCGATCACCCGAACCCCGTTGATCCTCGACGAGCCAACGATCTATCTGGATCGCAGCCGAATTCAGCGACTGCAACGGTTACTGGAGGATCTCGGCCGGCGGATCGGCCAGGTGATCCTCGTCTCTCACGACGCCGCCCTGGTCGAGAGTGCCGACCATGAGTACCACGCGCGCAAACGGAGCGACAACATCAGCGTAATCGAGCAGGTGAGGTGAGCTCAAGTGCTGTCATCGGATGTCCGCAAAGTGTTTCAGACACAGGTTCAGGAGATAACGATTCGTAAGCGGACCAAAGACTACGGCCGGGAGGCGCATCGACGCTTCCACCGATTGAACCTGTCCGCCGGGGTGAGCGCGTACACCGATCCCGAGTGTCTTCGTTCGCCGATCCTCGAACTGGCCAGCTGGACTGCAACGGAGTCCGGAGTCGTCTACGGCCTGGACGGGGGGAGCACCCGTCCGATGCATTTCCGAAACGGGATGACCATCTGTGCCAATCAGGCGGTGCTGTCGAGCGACAGCACGATCCAGTTCGACGGCCTGCCGCTGGAGGCGTTCCGGACCGTCTCCCTGGCTACGCACTCCTTCGATCCCGAAGATCGCGACCTGTCATCCTACTACACCGGAGATCTGGTCGATCTGTGGCGCATCCATATCCCTCGGGAGTACCTGAGACGCAAGGTCGACCCGGTCGTCAAGGGCCTCGCCGATGCCGCCAGTGAGGCACGCCATCTGCTGAGGATGACCGATCGACTCCGCTTAGGGCCGGAAGATCTCGTCTTCCTCGACGGGGGAATCTATCCGATCGGGCTCTACTACTATCTCGTGGACGATGCACGCTGGGCCTGGGACATCGGGATCGGCTCCTGGGAGCACGGAACCGAGATCCTACAGCAGTATGTTGAGATCGCCGAGCGGTATGCCGAGCTTGGCACGCCGTACGTTGGAATCAACAAGACGCCGAGCACCCGATACCTGATCAAATTCTGCCTGGAGGATAGCACCTGGGCGAACGATCGTCAGTTCATCGCGGCCCTGTTCGATGAAATCCCGGCCGACAACCTCGGCTATACCGGTTGGTTCGTCCAGGTCAAGTATCCATCGCGGGGGGTGAGCGGGGCGCAGGGCTTCGAGTTGTTCTCTCAGTTGAGCAACTTCCGAAAACGACTTGCTCCGGACGTCTACCACGTCTGCTACTTCTTCGTCTACGATCCCCGGGTCGAGAGCGTTCTCAAGGTCGAAACCCCGTACACCATCCTCCAGAACCAGGACCCTGATCGGCTGCGTCTGCAGGTGCTTTCGGAGATCGCCCGGGGGAAGGGTGTCCCCAACGTGATTCGGGTCGCTGACAGCCAAGCACGGGTCACCCAAGTGGAGCGGGAGGCACTCATCCGGAGCTCCGGGATGCTCCCCGACACGCTCTACAATCAGAGCCGCGGTGAACCCCTCTGACCTGTCTGAGCCCCCCTCAATCGATCGCATCGAGGAGATTCAGAACCTATGAACTTTCCAGAACAGGGCGATTTCCAGAACCGACCTGAAAGTGCCAACCCTACGCCCTTCGTTTCACCTTCATAACGGCCGATCAAACCGATGTGAAACGGAGCAATGCACCATCCAGTTGCAAAGTCCCCGAATTGATGTTAGTATATTTCAACGTGGGATTGGTCGAGATGATCTAAGAACCGTTATCCTGAGAAGCTCAATCGATTGAGATCGGTTACGATCATGGCACCGGCTTGGATCAAATGGCGCAACGAGCGTTGAGAAGGTGTTTTGAAAGTGTTTACCATCAAACAGCTGGCCGATCTGCTTGAGCTCAACGAAAACCAGGTGCGCACTCGCATCGACAAGCTGGCCGATCCGCTCGGATCGGACATCCGAAAAGGGATCTTCAATCGTTGGGAAATCTCCCATGACGGCTACCTTATCCTGGAACGGTTGCGGGAATACGAAAAACTTGGGGAGAGCCTGCAAAGCGCGGTGGAGCGAATTGAGCGGGAGACGAAGGGCTTGCCCAGCATCGACGAATCGAATCGAAAGGATCACAATCCAACGCAAACGAGGCCTTCTGGATCTGAAGCCTACTGGCGCGGGATCGCTGAGGAACGCGATCGAGTGATTGGGGAACGAGACCACCGGATCCAACGGCTCGAAGATCGGATTGAGACGCTTCACGAGATCGTCGTGGAGCTGAAAGCCCGGATCGCGATCATGGAGTACCGACAGAAGGATTCCAATAACCGGGATAGAAACGAGGATTAGATAAAGGCTCGATCACCAAAAGGAGACTGAGTGAGCCATGGCGAATGATCTGGAACTGGAGCGCAAGTTGTCCCGGGTGGGGCGAACCGAACGGACGGGAACGGATAAGATCCCGCTCCGTGAGATCGAGGGACTGGAGTGGCGGGAGTTCGTCGATGAGGAGATCGGTCGGATCGTCATCCCGGAACAACTGTCGTTGAGCATCACCGATTCGAACATCCATGCCTACATCCCGGAGAGTCGCCGCGATGCGGTAGCGATCGGGGATTATGTGGTCATCCCGCTTGGCTACCAGGCACAGAGGATCTTTGCCCGCATCGAGAGTCTCGCCTATATAAAGCGGAACGCCATCGATGACATGAATGAGGTTTACACACTCGTCAACGCCGATCACATCGGCGAGGACGAGTACATCGAGACCGCCAAGCTGCATCCGATCTCGATGTTTGGCGATGACCTCAAGGTCTCGGAGGTCCGCTACATTCCGAAGCCGAACACGATCGTCCGCCGGGTAGCCAGCGAGGATGAGGTGAAAACCGGCCTGGATATCCCGGACGATGGGCTGTTCCTCGGATATGTGGCCGTCAACGGCGAGACGATCGAAGTGAGCGGCGGGATTTACGTCCCTTACTACCTGCGCAATGATCCGGACAGAACCGGCGATCCGCTGATTTTCATCCATACGCTGATCGCTGGGATGAGCGGTCGGGGCAAGACCCACGTCGCCAAGAACTTTCTGCGACAGATCGTCGGTTCCACCTACCGGCTGGAGCGGCGAGGCGGCGTCGAGCGCAAGCCGTGCATCGTCGTGATCGATCCCGAGAACGAGTACCACATGATGAGCGAGGCCGGCCTCATCGAAGTGGAGGACCGAAAAGCGTTGCTCGCCCAAGGGGTCAAGATTGGCGGAATCGGGAACTCCCTGCGGGTGTTCGCCGCGGTGGAGCACGGGGCCCGATACCGCGGAGCCGACCGATACACACCGTTTACGATCCCGTTTGAACTCGTCGACGAGTTCCCGTACATGATCGCCGGCGGTGATCTGAACGAGAGCCAGTACGACGCCTTGGTGATGCTGGTGAAGGTGTTTTTCGGTCGCGAAGGAGATCATCGCTACGCCGACTTTCAGGCGTTCATCCAAGATAACGAACTGATGGAGCGGTACGCCGAGCAGGGGACGATCCACCCGGCCACGTTCAAGGCGCTCCGTCGCCGAGTTGACAAGCCTCATTTCGCGCGGATCTTCGATCAGGACGGCGGCAACCCGATCACCGAGCTCTACGAGGAGATGTTCGACGAGGACATTGTCAGCGTCTTCCCCACCGATCATCTGAGCGCCACGGCCGAGCGGGTGATGGTGCTTACGGTGATGTCGATGATCGCCGACGCCAAGACCCGGACGGTCGACCGGCCATGGGGGAGACGGATCGCCCGGTACCCGATCATCCTGGCGGTCGATGAGGCGCATAACTACCTCACCTCACTCGATACCCAACAGGACAAGGCCATCGCCGAGAAGTTCGTCAACGCCGCCAAGCAAGGGCGCAAGAACCGACTGGGGTTGGTCCTCATCAGCCAGAACCCCCAGGACATCAACGAGGGGGTACTCTCCCAAATCAGCAACCGGATCCTGCTCGGCATGGAGCGCAAGATGGCCGAGAAGGCCGGGGCGCCACCTGAGTACCAGCGGGCCCTGCCCTACTTCGAACGTGGCCGAATGATCGTCCACTCACCCGATAACAGCCACCCGTTGGAGATCATCGGGCTCAAGTTCTGCGTGGTCAAACATTGAAGATTGAAGCAACGCCCGATGAACCGGTAAGATAGATCTTATCACAAAGCCGAGGTGAGTGACGATATGGATTTAGGCATTGCGGGAAAGACCGCGGTCGTTGCCGCAGCCAGCCAAGGGCTGGGCCGGGCGATCGCATTCCGACTGGCCGAGGAGGGTGTCAACGTCACGATCTGCGCTCGGGGCGAGGAACAGTTGCAGCAAACGGCCGAGGAGATCCGGGAGGCGACCGGGGCCGAGGTGCTGGCGGTGCCGACCGATCTGACACATGCCGATGCGATCAACACCCTGGTGGATCGGACCGTCGAGGCGTTCGGTCCGGTCGACATTCTGGTGACCAACGCCGGAGGGCCGCCCCCGGGTGGGTTTTTTGACGTTGATGACGCCGACTGGGAGCACGCGTTTCAACTGCTGGTGATGAGCGCAGTGCACCTGTGCCGCCAAGTGATCCCCCACATGCAAACCAACGGCTGGGGCCGAATCGTCCATGTGACCTCCATTACGGTCAAGCAGCCGCTCGACAATTTGATCCTGTCGAACGCTGTGCGGACGGCGGTCCTTGGGTTGGCGAAGACCCTCTCCCAGGAGCTGGCCGGGGACGGTATCCGGGTCAACTGCGTCTGCCCCGGATCGACGGCGACCCAGCGGATGGAGCAATTGATCAACGCTCAGGCCGATCGGGGTGGGATCTCGATCGAGGCGGTGCGCCGCTCATGGACCGACCAGATTCCGGCTGGCCGGCTGGGAAATCCAGAGGAGCTCGCCGCGCTCGTCGCATTTCTCGCCTCCGAACCCGCAGACTTCATCACCGGAGCGGTGATCCAAGTCGACGGCGGTGCGATCCGAAATATTCTCTAACCGCGTCTGAACCGGGGAAAAGACGCTATGGGAAATCTGCTCGGGGTGGCGCTGGCGTTCGTGACCGCTGTCAGCTTCGCACTGTCAACGATCACCGCCCGGGTGGGTTTGAAGCAGATCCCAGCGTTCCTGGGCGCCTCAATCAGTGTGTTCATCTCCGCCATCATCTTCCTCGGGATCTACTTCACCGCGACCGGGTAGTGGGCGACCGAATCATGAGAACCGATAAGTTGTATGATTTGCTCGGCGTTCTGTACGGTCTGCTGACGGCGCTGAGCTTCTCGATCAGCCCGATTTTGCTCAAGAAGGGCTACCTGGAGCTCGACTCCCCGCTTGTAGCAGCGAGCATCGGGATCGTGGCGGCGGCGCTCGCCCACGGGATCTACCTGGGGGGCACCGGGAGATACCGAGAGTGGCCACGGTTGAACCGGCGGGCGGTGTTGTTTTTGGGCCTGAGCAGTCTGTTCATCGCCCTGGGGGCAATCACCCGCTGCCTCCGCCCTATCAAGCTCTGCCTCGAAATCCTCCCAGCCCATCCAAGCATCCGGTTTATCTTGGTATGCTTGGATTACGGCAAGAGCTTCTCGGAGAAGCAATTCATCTTCGCCGGGATCCTCTGGCCCTTCATGACTCTGATCCTCAAGAATAGGAGGTAGCGGGGTTTGAAGCAAACGGATCAACTCTTCACGCACGATACGGCGGATAAGATCTTCCAATTCGCCTGGATTAAGAGAAATTGTCGTTTTCCCCATGACAGCCCATCCTTTCCGATGAATAGTTCTCTACCCTGCATTATAGAAGGCGATTGAAAGAATAACAAGGACCGTACCACTTTCCCTTTCCGCTTTCGGGCAGCATCGCAAGTGTTATTGTGCCGCCTAACGTCAAAAATAAACTGCCGCAGCGTTAGCGGAGGTCAGCTTCATTGTGTTGTTAGGCAGACCGGGCAATATTAACCGTTCAATGACGGATCGGCTGAAAATAGAACCTTTACTTCCGAAAGCTTCGTTCTCTTTCGGGCAGTCCACAAATCAAAATTCTGCTGCATTTTAAGCCATAACTCCGGCGTCGTCCCAAAAGCCTTCGCCAGTCGTAAAGCCATTGACGTGCTGACTCCCGATCGGCCGTTGACTAGTTCAGACAAAGTCTTACGCGTCACACCAAGAGCTTTGGCCGCATCCGTTACCGTCAATTCAAGGGGCTCTAAATACAACTCTTTCAAAACCTCCCCGGGATGTGCCGGTTTATGCATATGCATTTTCATGTTCCTTTCTTTTTAGTGATAATCTAAATAATCAACGTCATAAGCATGTCCATCTTCGAACCGAAATATTACCCGCCAATTACCGCTCACACTCACTGACCAGAAACCTTTTTTGTCTCCGGTCAGCATATGCAAGTTTGAACCTGGAAAATTCATATCTCTTATCTCTTTTGCGGCATGAAGCTGAGTGAGTATTAATCTCAAACGCCTTATGTGAGCTTGCTGAATCTTCGAGCTATCACCCTTTTCAAAAAACCTTCTTAGACCCTTGTGTTTGAAAGATTCGATCATACTATAATATAACGTGACACGTATCAGGTGTCAAGACAAAATCTTTCGTCTTAGCATCAACGGGTCTGCCTAACGGCACCGAACTGAGCCGCCGCCCAAGGGACGGTCGGCTCGTAGGGTCAAGGAATGGCGCCGGAGACTTAGGTGAGGCCTAACTGTT
>JBHIAT010000038.1:0-24589 GCA_046758705.1 Bipolaricaulia bacterium | reverse complement strand
GCGTCCTCGGTTAGAGAACTGGGCCACCCTAGTCTCGCGTTTAACTTGCGTGTTTGGCGCTGGCAACGCGACTCCTTGCAAGCCCGCTCCGTTTAGGGAGCGGGTACTTGACTTTTACTGCTCCGTCTCTTCGACCACGATCACCGAATTGGTCCCCTGGCTGGTGATATAGGCCGTGCCATCGGGTGCAAATGCGACCTGCCGTAAATCCACGCCCAGCTTCAGGGTGCCCAACAGGCGATCTTGGGGGAGTTCAAAGACCGACAGGTAGCCGTTGCGGTTCACGACGTAGAGCCGCGTCCCATCCGGGGAGATGGCCAGGCCCATCGGGCTGTACTCCACGTTGCCTCCCTCGCGGGTGACTTGCAGGGAGCGCATCGCCTCTCCCTGTTCGTCGTCTACCACCACCACTGAGTTCCGGATCCCGTCAGCTATGTAGAGGTGGCGACCGTCGTCGGTGACGTCAATTTCCAACAGCCGAGTGAGGAACGGCAGGGGGATGGTTCGAACCATCTGGACAGTGGCGAGATCGATCACGCCGATGTTTCGGCCCCGTGAGTGGGAGACGTAGGCCAGCCGTCCATCTTGGGTGAGCACGATCGAGAACGGGTTGAACCCGACCTGGATGTTCTTCAGCACTTCTAGGATGGTTGTGTCGATCACACTGACGTTGTTGGAGGCGGCGTTCACCACGTAAAGACGGCTCCCATCGGCGGAGAGGGCCATATCTTGGGGGGAGAGTCGGACCGGGATCGTAGCGACCACCCGGCCGGCCGGCAGGTCGACGACGCTGACGAACCCCGGGGACTCGGGGGTTCTTACGGTCCAGCTGATGTAGGCCTGGGTCCCATCGGGGCTCAACGCCACCCCGAACAGCCGTGAGTTCTCGTCGATCACGAGGGTGTCCACCACCTGGTGGGTTCTCGCATCAATCACACTCAGCGTCCCACTCTGGGCGTTGGCCACATAGATCCGGGAGCCATCCGGGGCAACGGCAATGCCCAACGGCTCTTCCCCGACCGGGATGTTCGCCAACACCGTCACGTCCAGGCCCGGACTCCGGTTCAGGAATAGAAACACCCCAGCACCGATGAGGAGAAGGATGATAGAGAGCTTAAACGACCGCGTCCTCGTCAACACAACCAACCGGCTTTCGCCCCTAAGTCCCAGTCCGCACCTCCTGGGAAGACTCTCCCGAGATGATCAGCCCCAGAACCTCATCCTCGGTCGTCTCCCGGATCACACGCTCACCCGCGTTCAGGCCATGCCTCAGAACCATCACCCGATCGCCCACGGTGAAGATATCTTCGAGGCGGTGACTAATGACGATCACCGAGACGCCGTGTTGCTTGAGTTCCTGGATCTGTTGCAGGACTCTCTTGGTGGCTGTAGCTGACAGGTTGGCGGTGGGCTCGTCCATGATGAGCACCTTGGGTTCAAAGCTGATCGACCGGGCGATGGCCACCGACTGCTGACGCCCACCCGACAGGGTTTCGACGCGGAGCTTGACCGAATGGACGCCCACCTGAAGCTTGTCAAGGATCCCATCAGCGGAGGCGTTCATTCGCTTCGCATCGACGATGTTAGGCCAGCGTTCCAAGTAGTTTTTGGTTTTGATGAGCCATCGCTTGGAGCGCTGGCGTTTGGTGCGCCAGCGCTCCAGGAACCGGAAGATGTTGCCGGGCCATCGCTTGGTAGGCCAGCGGCCCAGGAAGATGTTGGTGGCGACATCCAGGTTGCCGCACAGGGCCAGGTCTTGGTAGACCATCTCGATCCCCAACCCTCGGGCGTCCTTGGGGCTGTGCACATGGACCCGCTCTCCTTCGAAATAGATCTCCCCGGTATCAGGGAAGTACGCACCGGAGAGGATCTTCATCAGCGTGGATTTTCCGGCGGCGTTATCACCGACCAGACCTAGAATTTCATCGTGATAGAGTCTCAGGCTGACGTCCTGAAGGGCCTGAACGGCGCCGAACGCTTTAGAGATGTCTTGCATCTCCACGAGGATCTCCGGTTTCCCTTTCCCATCCTTTTTCTGCTTCTTTTGCTGTTTCTTCTGCTGCTGCTTCTTTTGCTCTTCGCTGACCCGAACCTCACCCTCACTCATAGGTGACTCATCTCCTTTCAAAACTCAGGCTTACCGCTTCCGTATCCCGACCTCGGCGGCTTGAGGCGGCGCCAGCCACGGTCTGTTTCGGATCCATCGCCAGAGGCGGACGAGGATCCGCTCCTCTCGCACCCAGATATCGATCACAACCACCAGCAGGAGGAGGGATCCCAGGATGATTTGCAGCCAACGCTGGTTGAAGGTGACCACCGCCTTAACGACGGTTTCACCGAATTGCATGTCCACCAGCCGGCCGTTGAACAGAATGTTTCTAATCAGCTCGATCAACGCCGCCCCCAAGAACGCGCCCAGCACCGAGCCCCGGCCTCCGAACAGGCTCGTGCCGCCCACGATGACCGCAGCGATCACCCTCAGCTCCAACCCTTGTCCGAGGCTGGCCGCGAACGAACGCACCCGGGCCACGGTGATCAGGGCGGTGAGTGCGGCCAACGCGCTGACGATGATAAACGCCCGGATGCGCACCCAATCGGTATTGATCCCGGCCCGTGCGGCGGCATCCCGGTTTCCGCCGGTGGCGTAGACCTGATAGCCGAACGTGGTTCGTTGCAGAACCAGCCAACCGATGATGACAATGCCCAACAGGATGAGGACCTGGTTGGGGATCCCTCCCAACCGAGCGTTTTCCTGAGCGATAAGGAAGAACGAGGAATCGGGGAACTGGGTGAGCTGGCCACCTCGACTGATCCAAGACGCGGCCCCTCGGGCCACGAACAGCATCCCCAACGTGGCCACGAACGCGGGAAGCTTGAGCTTGGTGGAAAGCAGACCGTTGGTCAGCCCGATCACCGCTCCCGCCACGAGGACCATGGCAGCGGCGGCCCAGGCATTCCAGCCGCCCCACTTGACCAACACCGACCACACGACCCCGGAGAAGGCCAGCACCGAACCGACCGAAAGATCAATGTCCGCGTTGATGATCACATAGGTCATCCCGACGGCGATGATACCGAGTTGGGCGATCTCCCGCAGGACGCCCAGCGTGTTTGCGCTGCTGGCAAAGAAGTCCGGTCGCAGCCAACGACCGATGAACCACAGGGCCACCACGATGATCACGATGCCGGCCTCCCGTGCCTGAAAGAACCGTCCGAACAGGTTGGGCTCACGGGCCCCGCCACCGGCGCCGGCAGCTCCCTGACCTCGGGTGCCCAACAGCTGACCGGCCACCCCGAAAGTCGCTCGCTCCGGAAGGCGTATCCCCCGGAGCCGGGCCACCAGCCGGGCGAAGATCCGCTCCTCCCGCACCCAGATGTCAATCAGGATCGCCAGCAGGACGATGGCACCGATGAAGACCAACGTTCCGACCTGGGGAAGGCGTCTGACCTCATCGCCGACGATGATGCCGATCGTAAAGATCTTACGGATGATCACCAGGATGCCGGTACCCAGGACCGACCCCAGCACCGACCCTCTCCCCCCGAACAGGCTCGTGCCGCCCACCACCACCGCGGCAATGACTAACAACTCGAAACCGACGGCCACGTCCGGCGTGGCGCGGCGAATCCAGGCGACATTGATGAGACCGGCCACCGCGGCGGCAAAACCGCTGAACAGAAACGCCCGGATGCGCACCCAATGGGTGTTGATCCCGGCCAGAATTGCGGCCTCCTGGTTCCCACCGGTGGCGTAGACCTTGTAGCCAAACACGGTCCACCTCAGGACGAACGCACCGATCAATGCCACACCCAGGAAGATCCACACCATGTTGTTGAGTTCACCGGCGTGGGAGATGGAGGTGGACTGGCCCAGCAGATAGAACGGGTGAAGATTAGGAGGTCGTGAGTTGGGGAAACCGATGATGTTGAACCCCCCTGACAGCATGAGGGTCAGTCCCCGGGCCAGGAAGAACATACCCAGCGTGGCGATGAAGGCGGGCAACCGGAACACGGTGGCAAGCAGTCCATTCACCAATCCCGCTGCCAAACCGACCCCCAGCACCACGGCCGCCGCGGCCCACGCGTTCATGCCTTGGAATTTGACCAGCACGCCGAAGACCACCGTCGCCAGGGCGAACACCGAGCCGACCGAAAGATCGATATCCTTGTTGATGATCACATAGGTCATCGCCACGGCGACAAGCCCGATCGGGGTCATCTGGCGCAGCAAGTCGAACAGATTTCCCCACTTAGGAAAGAAATCCGGTCGCAACAACGACCCGACTAACCACAGGAGGGCGAGGACCAGTACAAACCCGACCCACTGGCGGGCAAACATCCACCGTAGCAGGTCCCAGGGGCTCTCGAATTGACTTGCCTTCTTGGTGAGATCCCGATCTTGCGACTTCGACACGCCGCACTCCTCCCGACAAAGTCCCCTTATGCTAACTCGGATCTCATCAGAAGGCAAACAAGGATAGGGATATGGCCGGACTAACCGGCTCTGAAAGTACCTAAAGCGTTCTGATCACCTCGTTCGATCAACGTCGATGAGCTAAACGTCATCAAACGGTCTCTCTTCGGTTGAGATCCGTCTGTTTCTGGATTCTTTTACATGTACCCAGACGGGCTCGGGCGCAGGATCACTGTAAGGTTTCTTACAGAAGATTGGGCATCGAGAAATAGCAACAGAAATAAGAAGGAGCAGACACCCGTCACGGGTGCCTGCCCACAGTTGATCTCAACCAATCAGCCAACTCTAAACTAGAAGTTAGAAGTTGGTGAGCCGTGTCTCGGAGAACTTCCTGAACACATCCAGGTTAGCCGGGGTAAGCAACTCGGCCCGGGTGTCCAGGTTGGCGGCCGAGACACCGCGATCGATCTGCATATAGATCTGAATGATGGGGTAGAGCCCCTGCAAGAAGGGCTGCTGTCCCAACGCACCGTCCAAGTCGCCGGTGGAGACGAAGTCCTGCTGGGCACCTCCCACGTCAAACCCGAACGCGCAGGTTCGGTCAGCGATCCCCAGCGTGCGGACCGCGTCGCCGATCGACGGGGTGGTGATGTTGTTCCCGCCAAACAGGCCGATGACGTTGGGGGTCGCCTGAATCAGGTTGATGATGTCCTCCGTCGGGGTCTCCAGGCTGACGTCGACGCCGATCCCCTCAGGACCATCATCGACCCGGACGCCCGAAAGCGCCGGAGTGTTGGCGATCGACTCCCGGATCGCTCCCGCGGCGAACTTGATCCGGTTGTTCACCTCGACGTTCGTGCCTGCGATCGTGTTGGGCAAGAGGACGACACCACTGGTCATGTTGTTGTCCAGCAGGCACTGGGCCAGGGCTCGCCCGGCGATGGCCGATGCGCCAGCATCCTGGCCGGTGTGAGACACCTGGTCTCGGAACGGAATGGTCGGATCGAACGAGTTCGTGGTCGCGATCGGGATCCCCAGTTCGAAGGCTCTGCGGACAATGTCCCCATAAGAGCCCACCGCCGGGGTAGTAATCACGATCCCGTCCAGCTTAGGATCCCGCATCCGGGCTTCGATGATCTGAATCGCCGTAAACGGATCGTCAGAGGGGCTCGGAGAGCCCTCGCGCAATACAATCACCGGCGTTCCATACGCAGTCAGCATCTGGGCGGCCGCGGTCGCACCGACATAGACCGGGTTGAAGAATCCATTCCCGGCCGTGTGGGTCACGATGGAGAAGATGAGCAAACCATCGTTGGAGCGGAAGTTCGCCGTGTTGGGATCAGGCCCCCCGAACGCGTCAAAGTTAATGCCTCCAGGCCCCACCCTGATGTCCTGGGCTTCACCGCCGTAGAAGTTGAGTATAAGAAGCGAAAAACCCAACATCAGCAGGGCCAGCCGTGTCAACATCCTTCGGTTAATCATAATCTGTGTATCCCCCCTTCTGATATTTTATGGCTGTCGATGTCCTCTACATCGATAAACGGTTACGGTTTTATCACCTCACCTTCCTTCGAGATTGTTACTGTTTTGTTGCATGTTTGTTATACACCATTTCCTAGTGGCCTGTCAAGTGCAAGTAGGGGCATATGGTCATACACCTCTACTCACGCAGCTTCTCTCGGTACATCCGTGCGTCGACCTTCCTCAGGACATCCTCCTGGGTCACGTCCCCCTCAGTGTAGGTGTAGATCCCTGTGCTCAACGTCAACTGCATCCCGAACAATCCCTGCTCGTAATTCCATTCCTTGAGCCGTTCGTTCAGCCGGGTCACGACATCCTGAGCGTCCGGTTCCTGGGTTTCGGGCATCAACACCAGGAACTCGTCCCCGCCATAGCGGACGACCACATCGACCTCCCGGACGTTCTCCTCCAGCATCCTGGCGACCTCACAGAGGATCTCATCCCCCTTGACATGGCCGAACCGGTCGTTGATCTCCTTGAATCGGTCGATGTCGAGCATCAGCAACGAGAAGGGATGGTGATATCGCTTGGAGCGTTCCAGCTCCTTGTTGAGGATCTCGGTGAAGTACCGACGGTTGTAGCTGCCGGTCAGCGGATCCCGGATCGCCGCCTCCCGCAACTCCTCCTGGGTTTTCACCTTCTTGACCGCCAGGCTGATCTGGTCGATCACCTCGGTCATCCGTTCCAGATCTTCCTCATCGAAGGCATTAGGTGTGGTCGTGCTGTTAATGTTAAAGTACCCTAGCTCCTCCCCGTCGATGGTGACCGGGATAATGATCGACGATTTCGGATATCCTATTCCTTTGAACATCTCCGCCATCTCAACATCCTGGTGCTGCTCATCCAGTGCCTTGATCTCCTCACCCGAGATGATCGTCGGCTCATTGTGTCCCAACATCGCCAGGATCGATCGGTCACGGGGGATAAGAACCTGTCTCAGCCCCTCCAGGTCCCAGCCGATGGCGGACTTGAACTCAAAGGCGGTCTTCGGTTCGTTCAGCAGGAGGAAGGTGCCGCTATCGGCGTTCGGGATTATCTCGATCGTCCCCTGGAGGATGACCTCCAGCAGCTCCTCGAGCTCGTCGGCCTCGTTGAGGGCGCGGATGAATGCGTTGATCGCCTGCAGCCGTCCTTCGGATCGCTCCTTCTCCTCGTTGAGCTTTATCAGGGTGTTTTGGAGCTGTTTCAGTTTACTTTCTAGATCTGCTGCCCGTTTGTTGGCCATCTTCATGCGATCGGGATCAGATCCACATCCCCTTCGACCTGGAGGACCACGCCGTGCGGATGGCCTGGGCGAGCACCTCGGGCTTATGCTTGACCGTCGGTTTTCCCTCCAGTTCGACCACGTCCAGCAGTCCGGCTCGGATCACTTCCAGCCCGAGTTCGTTCCCGTCGAGGTCGTCATAGACCGGGATTGCGTTCTCAGCGCGATAGTGTTCCAACAACTCCGCGGGGATCGGGTCGGTGTTGACGATCACCACATCAAACGTCGACATCGTTATGTAATCGTTCAACGTGCGCAGGTGATCCCGGGCGGTGAATCCGTCGGTCTCCCCCGGCTGAGTCATCAGGTTAAGCACGTAGAGCTTGACCGCTCGGGCGCGCTCGATCTCCCGAGAGACGTTCTCGATCAGTAGGTTCGGGATCAGGCTGGTGAACAGGCTCCCCGGGCCGAGGACGATGATATCGGCGTCCCGGATCTCGGTGACGACCTTGGCATAGGGGAGGACTGGAGTCTTCGACAGCGAGATCTGCCGGATCCGCCGGGGATCTCGGGTGAGGGCACTCTCCCCCGTGAGGTGATCGCCGTCCTCCATCTCGGCGACCAGGTTCACCTGCTCTAAAGTCGCCGGGAGCACCTGACCCCGCGTCGCCAGGATCTTGCTTGTCTCCTCGATGGCGACATCGAAGCTACCGGTGATCTGCTGCATGCCAGCGATGAACAGGTTGCCGAGTGAGTGACCGACGAGATCTTTTCCGTCCTTGAACCGGTGCTGGAACAACTCTGAGATCTTCGACTCATCCTCAGCGAGGGCGATCAGACAGTTGCGGATATCTCCGGGGGGCAACAGATCGAGCTCCTCGCGGATCCGGCCGGAACTGCCGCCGTCGTCCATTACGGTCACCACCGCAGTGAGGTTCGAAGTAAACCGCTTCAACCCGCGCAGTAGGGTCGAAAGCCCCGTCCCCCCTCCAACGGTGACCACCTGCGGTCCCTTGCTGAGCCGTTGCTTGTGATAGAGGATCTCCGAGGCCTGGCCCTCCTTCCCTGGAGAGATCCCCCGGACGATGGTGCGGGCCACCCGATTGATCCCGAATGAGATCCCCCCGATCCCCAGGAGCATGAGCAGGGCGGCTGACAGATAGCTGTACACCGTGGAGGAAGGGTAGATCATCTCCAGGTAGCGTGACAGCTCGAACAGGCGGAATAGGCCGATTACAAAGACGATAGCCGATGCCCCTGACAGGGCGATCCAACGTTTCACCCGGATGCCGGGGTAGAGCCATTTGATCACCCGATCGATCCGATGCCATCGGCTCATCCCTGCGCCTCCTTCCCCTTCCCCTTCCCTAGACCAATCCCCGCTGTATCCCCACCCGCGCCACCCCCGGCAGCTCCTTCAACGCATCGAGCATCTCGCCGGTGAGCTCGACCGAGTAATCCGGCCCGGCTCGGACCGTCACATACCCCTGCGAACCGCTGCCGTCAACCTGGATGTAGACGGGGATTTTCCCCGGGTGGGCGCGGAGAAGACGTTGAAGTCGGTCGAGGAGCGACGGCTCAATCGACCCAACTTCCAGGACGAGCCCGAGCGTGACCTGGACCCGGTCACCCGCCCGGGCGAGCGGGAGGATCTCCTCGGCGATCACCTGTATCTCTCCGTTTCTCAAGCTGGTCTGACCGCGTACCCAGATCAGTGCCTCCTCACTCAACAGCTCGACATAGCGGGAATACGGTTCGGGGAAGACGGTGAGCTCCAGCTCCGCGGTGAGATCCTCCAGGGTCACGAACGCCATCGGCTCTGCGTTTCGGGTGACGATCCGATTGATCCGCTCGACCTTGCCCGCCAGCAGCAATTCTTGCCCCTCCGCCATCGCTGACACCTCCCCCAAGCTGCAGGAGGTGTAAAGCAACCGTTCGGCCTCGTGGGCAAGCAGGGGGTGGCCACTGATGTACAGGCCGAGCAACTCCTTCTCGAACTTCAGCCGTTCAGCCTCGGAGAAATCGACCGGCTTCTTATCAGGCGGTGAATCGGGAGTCTCTTCCTCATCGCTGAAGAACGAGCGCTGGCCGCTCAGCCGTTCCTGTCTTGACCGCTGTCCGATCTCCATCCCTTCGTCCACCCGGTTGAGCAAGCACCTTCGGTTCGACTCCAGGCTGTCGAAGGCACCCGCCTTGATCAGGCTCTCCAGGACCTCTTTGTTGATCGCCTTGGGATCCACGCGTCGGCAAACATCGAGGAACGAGTTGAACGGAACGTCTCCTCTCGCTTTCAGGATGGAGACCACCGCCCCTTCTCCGACGTGTTTGATCGCCCCCAGGCCGAAGCGGATCTCGCGATCCCCGACCGAAGTGAAGTTGACCTCGCTCTCGTTCACATCGGGTGGCAGCACACGAATCCCCATATCCCGACACGTCTGGATGTACTCGGCGAGCTTCTCCTTGTTCCCGCCCACACTGGTGAGCAGGCTTGCCATGTAGTAGGTCGAGTAATTGGCCTTGAGGTAGGCGGTCCAGTAGGAGATGAGACCATAGGCGGTCGAGTGGGCGCGGTTGAACCCATAGCGCGCGAACTTGTCGATGTCGGCGAACAGGCTCTCGGCCTGGGATCGGTCGATTCCGTTGGCCACACAGCCGTCGATGAACTTGCTGCGCATCTCGTCCATGATCGCCCGGTTCTTCTTGCCGATCGCTTTCCTGAGTGTATCCGCCTCGCTCAGGCTGAACCCGGCCAACACGACGGCCATCTGCATCAGCTGTTCCTGATAGATGGGGAGCCCATAGGTGTCCTCAAGGATCTCTCGGAGTTCAGGGTGGGGGTAGGTCGTCCGTTGATAACCATGTTTGCGCTCGACGTAGGCGTCGGCCATCCCGCTTTCCAGCGGCCCGGGGCGATACAGACCAACCAGGGCGATCATATCGTTCAGCCCGGTGGGGCGGAGCCGCCGCACCAAGTCACGCATCCCCGAACTCTCCAACTGGAAGACACCGACGGTTTTCCCTTGCTGCAACAATGCGTAGGTTTGGACATCGTCCAGCGGAATCGCTTCGATATCGATCAGCTCTCCGGTCGCGTCTTCGATCGCCTGGAGAGCATCGGCAATGACCGTCAGGGTCCGCAGCCCCAGGAAGTCCATCTTGAGCATCCCGATGACCTCGAGATCCACCATGTCATACTCGGTCACCAACTCCTTGGTGGTCAGCCGCTGTAGGGGAACGAAGTCGGTGATCTTCCCCGGGGCGATGACCACACCGGCGGCGTGGGTGGAGGCGTTTCGGACCAGCCCCTCCAGCTTCATGGAGATGTCGAACAGTTGCCGAACTCTCTCATCCGATTCGTAACGTTGCTTGAGTGCCTTGACGTTTCGAAGTGCCTCCTGTAGAGAGATTCCGAATGGAATCTGCTTGGCGATCTCATCGGCCTCGCCGTAGGGAATGCCCAGCACCCGAGCGACATCTCGCACCGACCCGCGGGCGGCGATCGTGTCAAAGGTGATGATCTGAGCCACCCGATCCCTCCCATAGCGCTTCTCGACGTAGTCGATCATCTCATCCCGCCGGCGCATGCAGAAGTCGATGTCGAAATCCGGCGGGCTGATCCGGTCGGGGTTCAAGAACCGTTCGAATAGCAGGTTGTACTTGAGCGGGTCGATCCCGGTGATGCCCAGGCAGTAGGAGACCAGGCTGCCGGCGGACGATCCCCGGCCGGGGCCGACCGGAATCCGCTTCCGTTTGGCGAACTGGACGAAGTCCTGAACGATCAGGAATGAGGCGGCAAACCCCTCTTTCTCGATCACGCTGAGCTCATAGCGCAACCGATCTTCGACCTTGGCGGGGATCGATCCGTAACGCGCCTGAGCCCCGGCGAACGCCAGCTCCTCCAGATAGCGGTTCGCATCGCTATAACCATCGGGAAGCTTGTATTTAGGAAGATGGGTCGTTTCGAAGTCGAGGTTGACTTGGCACCGCTCGGCGATCCTCACCGTGTTCGCCAACGCCTCGTGGTCATCTGGGAATAAGACAGCCATCTCGTCAGGCGAGCGAAAGTAATAGCCATCCCCCTCGTAGATGCGGTGGTTGGGGTCGTCGATCGTCTTGCCACCCTGGATGTTGAGAAAGACCTCGTGGGCCTCGGCATCTTCCGGTTCGACGTAGTGGACATCATTGGTGACCACCAGCGGGATGTCCAGCGTCTCGGCGATCTCCCGTAGCCGATCGTTGGTCGTCTTCCACAGATCCAGGCCGTGATCCTGGAGCTCGAGGAAGAAGTTTCCACGTCCGAAGATCCCTTCGAGCTCTTGAGCGGCGGCGATCGCCTTGTCGGTCTTGCCTTCGATCACCCGTCGTGAGACCACACCACTGTGGCACGCCGAGAGTGCGATCAGACCTTTGTGATACTTGCGCAGCAGCTCATAGTCGACCCGAGGCTTGTAGTAAAAACCCTCGATGAATCCCTTGCTGACCAACTTGACCAGGTTACAGTAACCTTCGTCCGTTTCGACGAGCACGACTAAGTGATTGTATTTCTGGTAGGCTGACCGCTCGGTTCGAGCGGTCGGGGCGACATAGAGCTCACAGCCGATCACCGGATTGATCCCCCGGTCTCGGGCCTTCCGGTAGAGTTCGACCGCGCCGCTCATCACCCCATGGTCGGTGAGTGCCAGGGCGGGCATCCGACAGGCTTCGGCCTTGTCAAGCAACGCATCGATGCGGGCGGTCGCATCCAGGATGCTGTATTCACAATGGGTATGGAGATGGACAAAGTCTATCACTCGCCCTCCTCCTCGAGGATGATGTACTTCTCCTCCCCGTCTCGGACGAAGCCGAGTTCCTTACGCGCTAGATACTCGATATAGTCGAGCTCGTTCACCTGCTCTAACGTATCACGCAACTGTTGGTTCCGCTCGATCAGCAACTCCCGCTCCGCCTCGATTCTCCGCAGCTGAGCACGCTTCGTCGCGATCGCCTGGAACCTGGAGTAAAAGACGGCTCCGATAGAAAAGACGATCACCAACGCGATCGCCAGCGCGATGCCGGTGAGGATCCGCTGCCGACGCTGCTCTCGTCTCAGCCGGTCGCGACTGATCGCTCCCATCTTTCGACTCACCTCACCTAATCCGGATCCGGAACCTTCAAGCTCGGTACGAACCTGAGCCCGAATCGATCCTCGATGCGGAGCAGCCGGTTGTATTTGGCCACCCGCTCGCTCCGGGAGACGGAACCCGCCTTCAACTGACCACTCTCGGTTCCGACGACCAGATCGGCGATGAATGTGTCCTCGGTCTCTCCGGAACGGTGGGAGATGATGGCCCGGTAGCCGGCCTGTTTGGCGGTCTCGATCGCCTCCAGGGTCTCGGTCAGGGTACCGATCTGATTGACCTTGATGAGGATCGCGTTGGCGGCACCGAGTTCGATGCCCTGGGAGAGCCGCCCGGTGTGGGTCACGAACAGATCGTCACCGACGAGTTGGACTTTCTCACCCAACCGTTCGGTCAGTGCCTGCCAGCCGTCCCAGTCCTCCTGGTCAAGGCCGTCCTCAATCGAGACGATGGGGTAGGCGTCGGCCCAGCTCTCATACCGTTCGATCAGCTCAGTGCTCTCGAACCTCTCCTCGTCGAGTCGGTAGCGCTCCCCGTCAAACAGCTCGCTGGCAGCAACATCCAGGGCGAGAACCACCTCCGCCCCCGGTTGGTAGCCGCTTGCCTCGATCGCCTCGATCAGCAGGTCGAGCGCGTCGCGGTCCTGCTTCAGGTTCGGAGCGAAGCCACCCTCATCCCCCACCGCGGTGCTCAGTGACCGCTTGCTCAGGATCTTCTTGAGCATCTGGAACACTTCGGCCGCGATGCGCAGTGCCTCTTTGAACCGCTCCGCTCCGAGCGGCACGATCATGAACTCCTGGACATCAAGGTTGTTGTCGGCGTGAGCCCCGCCGTTGAGGACGTTCATCAGTGGGACCGGCAGGCTTCCCGATCCGACCCCGGCGATGTACTTGAATAACGGTACACCCGAAGCTCTGGCAGCCGCCCGGGCAACCGCCAGGGACACGCCGAGCAACGCGTTCGCCCCGAGGTTGCGCTTGTTCTCGGTGCCGTCCAGTTCGATGAGGGTCCGGTCGATCGCCTCCTGCCACGACGGATCTCTCCCAAACATCGCTGGGGCGATCGTCTCATTGACGTTGTTGACAGCCTGCTTGACGCCTTTCCCGTGAAACCGATCCCCGCCGTCGCGCAGTTCCAGGGCCTCGAACTTGCCGGTCGATGCCCCTGAGGGCACAGCGGCACAGCCGACGGTCCCGTCATCCAGAATCACTTCGACTTCGACGGTCGGGTTCCCTCGGGAGTCGAGGATCTCCCGAGCGTGCACCGTTTGGATGGTCATGGCGTTCCTTCCCAACCCACCCACCTTTCCGGTCCCAGTATACCCAAATCCAGGGGCAAGTGCAACGGATAGCTTGAACAATCTGATGGGCTTTTCCTAACGCTGGCTCTGCTCAGCAGCAACGCGCAGTATCGCGGCTAAACTGCGATCAACGTCAGCCTCGGTCGTGGCCCAGGAAGAGACGCTGATGCGCATGGCTACATGGCCTTGCCAGACCGTGCCGCCACACCAGCAGGTGCCGTCCTTCTGAACACCGGCAATCACCCGGCGAGTTGTTTCCTCGTCCCCGAACGAAACGAGCACTTGGTTGGTGACCACATCGTTGAGGATCCGGCACCCTGCCGCACTCAAACCCTCAGCAAAACGAGATGCGTGTCTGCACGTTCGCTCGATCAGGTCAGCCAGACCAGACCGGCCCAGAGAACGCAGTGCTGCCCACATCTCGATGCCACGCGCACGTCGCGACATCTCGGGGGTGTATTGATGTGGCTCGCGCTGCTCGCCTTGCATGAGATATGCGGCACTGAAAGACATCGCAGCTCGGAGAGACTCAGCGTGACGACAGATGACCACTCCGCTATCGTAGGGTACATTGAGCCACTTATGTGTGTCGAACGCCCATGAGCCCGCGTCTGCCACACCGTGTGTGAGATGCGACCGTTCGGGAGCTGCAGCGATCCACAGCCCGAAGGCACCGTCAACGTGCACCCATGCACCGGCCTCGTGAGCCATAGCGCATATCTCGTGCGCCGGATCGAACGCCCCGGCAAGCCAGTTCGCTGCCAAGGCCGCGGGGAGTACGCCTCCGATCACAAACCCAAAATAACGCCTGCCCGCGGTCGTAACCGTTGCGGGGGAGCCAATATCATCGAGGAGGCTAAGGACTGCCTCCGGGTCGGTCGGTTTATCTGGGAGGGGACCACCCAATTTTTCGAGACGGTCGATCGCCTCGGTCGATGGTGCAACACGGCGCTCATCTAACCCCTCAAGATAGAGGCTCGCGCGCTCTGCAGCTGTCTTCAGTAGATCGGTCATCAGGTCACCTTCTTATCATTCCCTCTTAGAAAACTCTGCCCATCAGCGCAAACTCAATGAGCGGGTGGTCCGGGTGATCCGTTTCTATCGCTAGAATTCCCTGTGCCAAGGTGAATCCGGTGAACCTTATAGCAATCGTGACACCCTCGCCCGACGCGAGTATCAATGGCATTTGAGGCGGGGCAACGAACTCGAACTTCGTCCCGCTTAGATCCCCAATCCCGGGTCCCCCAAACGGCCGCATTTCGATGGTGGTGAGCGTGACAGGCCCCAGACTCAGATTGGTCACACTGACCTCCTTTGTAATGTTTGTGTTCAAGAAGAATAGGGGGTCGTCCCTTTCCGCGAAAACTTCCGGCCGGACATCAAAGTACAGCGTGCCCTGACTCGGTAGTGTCTGCTTTCCTGGCAGTGGAAACGGAAGTGGAAGGGGGAGGTATTGATATCGAACTTCGTACTGAACATCGTATCCATCTCGTAGACGGCCTGGATTCTGCGGATCGCGGTCGTCGGTCGAATACGTCCATTCGCCCGATCCAGAGCCGCTCATCGGATGTTTGACTCCATCGATCACTATGCTGGCTTGTATACTTCCCTCGAATACCAAGGGCTCTCGTTCGACATCCAATCTGAATGTGCGTGATCTAAAGTCGTTTCTGACTCCTGGATTTACGTCTGCGATCTCGAAATTCGTCCCCGTTCTATTAGTGAGATTCACTGAGCATGCCACACACATCAGCGCCCAGACAAAAACAACCAGCACTTTCCCCCCGCGCATGGCATTTCCGCCTAAAGTTTTTTGAGTCTTCATGGTAATTTCCTCCTCGGTTCCTTAATCTTTTGATTTTCGACCCCCAAAAATGGTGTGGCCGGCCTTCATCCAGTACATGTCCACTTCAACGAACCCGGCTCGCTCCAGCCACTTCAGTTGGTCAAACAGGCGTGATGGCTTATCAACCGGATCAGGGTAGACATAGCAATTCCACTGCTCTTGACGGAAGTACTCAACGGCCCTGGTGTTCCCATCGAGCTCAAGCGACCGCTGGCGTACGGCATCTTCCCAAGCTTTGGCAGCCACTTCAACGCCGAGTTGGTTAGCCGGTTGAATCAGATCGACGACCAGAAACACACCTCCTGGAAACAACATCTGTTGAATGTCTTGAAACAACTCCTGCTTTTGCTGGGCGTTCAGGTGATGAATCGCCAGGGAGGATGTCACAGCGTGGATGGGCCATGGTGGATGACGCCATGAACGTGAAGCCAAATCAAAGAGCTTCACATCAAAGCGTTCACCGTATTGGGCCAAGTTGGTCTTCGCACGTTGGAGCGTTTCACGTGAGCCATCGAGACCATGAACGATGCAGTTCGGGAAACGCTCAAGCAATGCACCGGCAAGCAAGCCTTCGCCACAGCATAACTCGAGGATGTGGAAAGGCTCTTTAGATGCTGGAATCAAATCACAGATGGTCCGGATTTGAAGCTCACGATCTGGAACGAAATAGTGGCCGAAGTCAATGAAAGTTTGAGAATCCTGCTCATCCCAGTCGATCTTGCTCTGGTTACTTTCCTGTCCCATACATACTCCCCGGTGATTCACACTAAGCGCGCAGTGAGAATTCAGCCCACAGCGGATAGTGGTCGGAGATGCGCCACGACAGTTGCGTTTTGGTCAGATTTCGTGATTTCAGAGCCACTTTGGTGAAATCAAAATTGCCTCCGCGTAAATACTTCAATGACAGCGCCGGAATATCGTTATCTCCTGTGAACCACACGATCTGGTCATAGAACTTACCGAGATCCGGCTTTGTAGGATCGCTAAAGATGGTCCGAGGGACCTTGTTTAAATCTTCCGGGGGAGAAAGCCCGGTCTCGGTGAAGGCCAAATAACGTTTGTCTCCTTTTCGATCGATATTGAAGTCGCCGAGGGCGATCAGATTGTGATCCCAGGCATTGATATCTTTAGCCCATTCTGCAAGCCATTGGGCAATTGCTTTGAGTTCAGGGGTACGCTCCGGGGCCTTGTCTCCATAGAGAACGTGCAGCGTAACCAGGATAAAGGTTTTTCCACCCGACTGGAAGCTAACCGCGTACGGTGTGCGCGCAAACTGCTTGTCAAGAGCGTCCGGCTCGATTTTGTCTAACTGCTCTTTCGGGACGACGAGTTCACTGGCCAATCCGGAGAGCTGCACCTTTCGTGTGTCAAATAAATACGCTATGCGTTCCCCATTGCCTGGATCACCCTTGGTGACATCCGTTAAGATCAATCCCCAGTTCGGTCTAAGCAGTTTGAACATGTGGCGTAGCGCTTTGATATTGGCCTTTACCTCTTGCAGTGCGATCACGTCGAAGCGAGAGACAATTTCGGTGATACAGAGCAAGGCGTGCAGGTCTCGTTTGGGGCTGTCGTTGGCGCCGGACTCCCATTTCTTGGTCAGGTTCCCAAAGGCGCGTATATTCCAGGTGGCGATGAGCAAGTTCTTGTCGAGTTCCTTAGCCGGGATGTCATTGTCAAGTACATCTCGCAGCTCAACGAGTTCGTCCTCGATTTCTTCAGGTGGTGAATCCGTAATCTCAGGCATTGAATCTCCCTCCCTTGAGAGTTGATGCTAAGCCGCTTCCTCCCCCTTTGATTTCCTGGAGCCCTCGCTCTGTTTCCAGGGCCAGTGACCGCTGATCTCCACTTCGAGCGCGAAGCTCAGGGCCGTCCGGATGAGGACGATGAGACCCAGCACGCCCAGATTCTGGAAAGTCGGGTCGACGGCAACCGTGCCAACGATATCAGCGGCAACCAGGAATTCGAGGCTCAGGAGGATCACTCGGCCGAGGTTTGCTCGGTATTGGTGATATGGCTCGCCGAGCGCTCTCTCTCTGAGCAGCTGGCGAAAGAAGACGCCGGTGACGGCGATCGCACCGCCTATAATGATGGCGATCCCGGCCGCTTCGATCCCTGTGGCGACCCGGTTCGCCACCCGGTCGAAGACCGAGTCATAAGAAGAATCATCTTCTGATGCGCTCACGGACTGAGGAGTGTACACCAGGAGCGCGAGGAGCAGGACCAGCGCGGGGAAACGAACAATCGAGGAGATCCTGATTTTGCCTCCGAAGATCGTTGCCATCCTCCTGATCACCCCACCTTCACCTTTTCGCCTAGTATATCGAGATCTGAGGGAGAAGAGCAACGACTGAAAGGGAATCGTCAATTACTTCAGAGAAACCAGTTGGATCTCAAAGAGTCCAGGCCACAATTTTCCGGTCACAAACAACCGATCATTCTTTGCGTCATACGCAATGCCGTTGAGAACGTCAACCGGCTTGCTCAGATCTTCTGGATTTAAAAGGCCTTCCAGCTCTATCCATCCAATCACTTGACCCGTCTGAGGTGCAATCCTGGCGATGCGGTCGGTTTGCCAGACATTGGCATAGATCTCCCCGTTCACGTATTCCAATTCATTGAGTCGGGTCACGGGACCATCGTCGTCATGGACTTCAATCCGACCGATCTCCTCAAAGGTTTCAGGAGCCCAAAAGTACAATGTTGACGTGCCATCACTCATGATTAAGCGATCCCCATCATGTGTAATGCCCCATCCCTCAGTTGGATAGTTGAACTGTTGTAGGAGCTCAAAACTGTGTTTATCGTAGACAAAACCGACATTGGATCGCCAGGTCAACTGGATGATCTTGCTCCCATAGATGGTCACACCCTCACCGAAAAATCGAGCGGGGAGCCTCCGTCTTTGTAAGACATCTCCTGTTTCCAACCGCACTCTACGCAACGTGGACCGTCCATAAAGCCCTGTTCCTTCATATAAAACGCCGTCTTCAAAAACCAATCCTTGTGTGAAGGCATTGGGGTCATGTGGATAAGTATTCACGACCTTATAGGTATAGACCGGAGTATTCTCGGAATTTGAGCAAGATAAAACAAAAAATGCCGCTAATAAGGCCAGGGATCCCGAAAAGAATATCCTGAAGAGACGGTTCATGAAAATAGCCTTGAGCTACGCTGCGTCAGTAGCGGTTACCTCCTCTACTCGTCATTCCATACCTGGCGAGCAACCTCCGCAACCAGCCGCAGTTTTCTTTCCTGAGCCTCAAAACTGATCGCATTGCCTTGGGCCACTGAGGCGAAGCCACACTGAGGGCTGAGAGCGAGGCGTTCCAGCGGAACATACCTGCTGGCCTCAGCGATCCGGGCACGCAACCCGTCTGCCGTCTCCTCTCGTGGTGTCTTGGTCGTAATCAAGCCCAGCACGACCCCCTTGTCGTCTGGTACCTGTTGCAGCGGCATAAAATCGCCGGATCGCTCATCGTCATATTCCAGCAGTAACCGTTGTACTTGGGTGTGAGGGAAGATCATTTCGGCAATCTGGCTGTAGCTTCCCTTGGCCATGTAACGGCTTGCGTCGTTGCCGCGGCAGATATGCAGCCCAAAAATGATTCCGGAGTAGCCGGCGATGATCGTGTTGATCATCTCGACTCCGTCGTGAATCATTCTATCGGGATCGAACCCCTTGTCGGCGAACCATGCCTGCTGATGCAGATCGATCAACATCCCGAACTCGGGGGCGTCAAACTGTATGTACTCCGCGCCAAGCCGTACCAGTTCGGCCACCTCGTCTGTTAGGATATCAGTCACGTCGGCCAGGTAGGCATCGGTGGACGGGTAAGCGGCATCAGACACGCCAGGCATCCAGTAATAGGCGTACATGGTGGGGCTTGGAATCGTAATCTTCACGGGACGGCTGGTCTTCCCTCGCAGGTAGGAGAACTCTTCGGCGGACAGATGGCGCTTACGCTTGATCTTACCCACCAGGCCGACAGTGACCGGGCTGGTCTCGATGTTGCCTTCCATGTCGAACCAATCCACCCAATTGTTCCGAATCTCCTCGAACCCTTCCGTCGCCTGCACCAGTTGGCTGGCAAACACAGTGCGCCGCATCTCCCCATCGGTGAGAACATCGACCCCGGCCCGTTCCTGGATGGCGATGCACTCATCCACGGCTCGGTCTTCGATCCGCTTGAACTCAGCGTCCGCGAGTTCTCCCTCCGCAAACTGCTCGCGCGCGTTGTAGGAGATACTCGGGACGAAGCATGCTGCCGACTACATCGGCTCGATACTGTTCCATAGGGTTTTCCTCCGGTTTATAATTTCTTAATTCTTTGGATCTCGATATTGCCTGAAACGGTATTGAACAATCTCAAATCCTTGAGCTTTCCAGAACTCACCAGCTCCCGGATTATCGACTCTGACGTGCAAGTCGATTTGTGTCACACCAAGATGGTCAAGGTGTGCAAGTAGCCACTTGACCATTGCCGTACCGTAGCCTTTACGGTGTTCCTCCGGAACCACATAAAAGTCATGCACGTGAGCCGATCGACCATCCCCAAGTACTCGGAACATCAAGAACCCGACTCGACGGCCATCGACGAGCGCCCAATAGGGGTTGTTGTTTCCGCCCTCCCAAGAGAACCGGCTTTGAAAATAAGCTTCACCTTCGGCAGAATCGCGAAGGACGATAGCGTCCGGCATCAGCTCGTGCCAATAGGCCTCTACCATCTTTCGAAAGATTGGTAGTTCCGTTTTATCGACCAAGACCAATTCGACGTGAACTGTCGGCTGCAGTAGCTTGTTAGACGCCATCACTCAGCGTACTCGTCTGCCCCTAAGAAATGCAGGGATACGTAGGGTTCATCTCCAACGACCCAGCTATCGTGACCCGGGCCTATGGAGAACAGGTCGCCGGGCCCGAGTTCGATCTCGGCGCCGTCGTCCATCACAATTTGCGCACGTCCTGACAGGACCAGACCAACGTGTTCAATTTCACAGCTTGGGGTCCCTACGACGGGCTTTACGTGCTCGGACCACTTCCAACCTGGTTCGTAGCTAGCCCGTCCAATCGTCATTCCCCCAATCTTCACGAGTTCGAATTTCCCCTTTCCGAAACACCGAATCTCGTCGGACGCATCGAATCGTTTGATTACCATATCCTCCATGTGATTCCTCCTTTTCCGGCGTCATTCGACGACGCTCGCATCTGATCCTGCGTTTACCAGCACGTCCACTGCAGCAAGGGATTATGTTACTTCGCTTTGACCGTGAAAGATACTTCGGCGCTTTCACACGTTCCGATCCAATAGTTACGAGGTTTTGTTTGCAGATCCTGCCGGTTTCCCCATAGCTGGCTTCTTGTGTCGTAAACCGCTATGACGCGATATGTCCCCACGTCGCCTTCCCACATTGTCTTATTCAAAGTGATCGTTTGCTTAGCAGCAAGGATATCACCCGGTCTGATCGCTGTATCCGATCCGATATGAATTTCAAGATTCTCCTTCACGAAGCCGATTTCGTTTCCATCGGCGTCATAGATCCTGATTGCTGGTATTTCTAGACCAAAGAAGAAACCCGGTATATTAGTGGAAGCTTTCCCGTCATTCTTCAAGTAGGCTGTGAATTCAACGATTTCACCCTTTTGGAAATCCGAACGATTGAGGGTCAGTCCTAACCTTAAGCCATTAACCTGTTCGCCCCAGGCTATGTTCAGGGATTCATAAGCCGACGTGTCAGATTCTACTTCCGCTAAGACACAGGAAGGCAACCCGGCGATAAGGATCGAAAATATAAAGAAGAAGAAGCTATGAGTTGATGACATAACGTCCGAGTTCAACCGCCCGCTGACTGTCATTCAGTATAACGTGCCTTTCCCATGCGAGTCAACAATGGCTCAGAATGAGCCATAAGCTGGGCGCATTCGCGTGCCTCATCTGTTCACTGAAGTCCTCTTAATCTCAACGCTGATATTTCCGCTACTCTTTGGTGTCATTTGAGTCACAATATACACCCATATATCTAAAGAAACCGTCTCGATCATCGTGATTTCCCGGTAGGAAATACATTGCAAACTCGCGCAATCCCTCTATTGATACGAACAGCGGCCCAGGTGCACTCCCTGACCCGGACTCCACTCCCAGCATTCGGCATAAAGTCTTATAAGCAGCATCTGAGGCTGGCTCGATGAGATCTCCGGTCGTGACAATAAAGTCAGCACGGGTTGCCACGTTTTCAGCAATATGCCGCATCACCGCGCGAAAAGCATGAGCGGGCGAAAAGCCATGTGGGAGCATCATCTCCGATTCGCACAAGTGGTGATCGGTAATTTGGACGAAGGAAAAACTCATCGCCCCTCCTCAACTGACCTTAGCTGAATTAGACAGACATTCTTCCATCTAAATCTAAGCCCCTAATTGACCTCTTAGACGTTCAGCCAACAAAAGAAAGACACTGGCCGTCCATGTATAACCTGGATCGCGTCGTGCTGCACCGGTCAGCGCATCATAGTTTTCTGCAAAGCCGCTGCGTGCGCAAAGCGCACAGAAACGTTCGGAGATGCGGCGTGCCAGCTTCCGGTATCCGCTCTGCTCCAGCCCGCAGACAACGATATACGTGCTTGGTGCCCAAATCGGCCCACGCCAATAGCCATCAGACGTGTAGGCAGGACTATTGGGGTGCTCTGTGGCCAGGCCGTATTCGGTAAGGAAACGTTCGATGTTCTCGGCCAACTTGGCGCTCACCGTTGCTGGCAATCGCTTGCCGAGCAAGATGGGCATGCATGGGATCAAGCTGTCGCTTTCGACTTCCCGTCCATCCACGGCCAGCTTCGCGATGAAATGGTCCTCTTTCCATAACTGGTTGAGCAGTGCATCCAAGAGTTGATCGGCTTCGTGCTGCCAGATTGGTGCTTCAGACGCACGGCCCAGGTGTTCCGCGAGCGCGCTCAACGCATCCATCTGCACAATCAAGAAAGCCGCAAGGTCAGGAGCTATGAGCGGCACGCCTTCATCGAACATGGTGCTGTTGTCCCAGCCGCTATCATTCCCATGGAGATAATGGGGCAATGCCTGACCGGGCAAACGGCGATGCTCCAACCACCATCGGGTCCAGCGTTCCAACGAGCCATAGATGATTTCCAACCGCTCTTTGCTGGCCGCATCGGGATTTTGCCGCCAGAGTTCTAACACGGTCCAGCCGTGGACGGGGGGTTTGCTGAAGTTGTATTGTTTGAAAACGTCGTTAACGACATCGGGATAGGCACCGTACTCGTCCTGATGATCGACCATGAGAAGCATTTGATCCCAGGCCAGGTCGCTGTGGCTTTGCACTAAGGCCATGGCATTGAAACAATGGTCCCAACTCCACACGTTATTCATCCAGTTCTTTGACATGAGCATCGATGGGCGGTGCAGCAGGCCTTCCGGTGCAACCGTGAACGACCAGTTGATGTACGCCGCTAACGTGCGGGCATCGGTGAATTCGGACGGCACATCGGGAATGCCGGCAAGCCATTTCTCGAAATCACTCCGTGTGGCAGAGAGGCAGGCATCAAAGTCGCGTCGGGAACGGGGAATCCAGGTGCTCCAGAATTCGTCAACCGCCGTTTCCCAGTGGCCATCATCGCCAGATATCAGATCGATTTGTACCTGTTTCTCATCCTGCTGACCCGCTTTCCATGGCCCGTGAAGCTTGATCTGCCCTGAAATACACTCGAACTGGTAGCGGCGCATGGCTCCAAGGATATTGAAGGTGACCAAACGCTCGTCCGGGCGGTACGCCACCGTCCATTGGACGCTCTTCACGCGCAACCCGAGTCCTTGACCCTGCAGGCGCAAGCTCTGGGGGCCGTCGAAGCACAGCTCGATCCATCTATCTTCATCGTCTTCCCAACGCAGTGAGACAGCATCGGCTTGAACCTTGGATTCGATCTCACGGCCATCACGTATCGGCACAAGCTGAACGATTTCCATGCCTCTTTCTCCTCCGTGATGGGACCGCAGATAGATGCCCTCGCCCAGCGGTGCCGGTTGAACGCTGTTGAGCAAAGGGAGTTGGGCCAGGGAGTGCCAGGCTCCAAAGGTGCTAAACGGAACACGGTCAAGTGAAAAGTTCAACATGGGTTGCTCCTTCTACGGTTCGATCTCTTTACGATAGACGTTCAAACGTTTGGTCGACCTGAAACCCATCTGTTCATAGAGGCGCCGCGCCTCCGGGTTGTTGACGTTGACGGAGAGCATCGCGTAAGTATAACCCGAAGCCGCAAAGCGACGCATGGACTCCGCCAACAAAGCAGAAGCGATGCCACGCCGGCGCCATGCCGGCCGCACGCCCATCTGGGTGATCCACGCTTCATCGACCGTTGCGCCGTCGTCGACGACGTCTACATGACAAACGGCATAAGCGACCGGTTCATCTTTGTCCCTGGCGAGCAATGACAGTTCCGGGTGAAACTCCTCATCCTCCTCGTTGGCAAAATGATCATGCCAGGCTGGCTTGCTCAATCTCGATCCAGTACGCGTGCGAAATGCATCTTCATAAACCTTGAAGTAATCGGACGCATTCTCCGGGGTCCAAGTGTGAAATGTCATGCCTCCGGGCAACGGCCGTTCGGGGATCGGCTCACGTAGGTCGTGTCGCATCTCGTCCTCAGCGTACTGATGTCTGAAACCGTGGCGTTCGAACAGGTCGACCGCATCAGCGGCGCGGTCGTAAAAGAGAATGCGGAGAACCTGCTGGCGACCATCGGCAATGGACGCGAGGTGCTCATGTCCCCGTGCTTCCAGCCAACCGAGCAGCGCCGTGCCTATGCCTTGCCCCCGATGATCGGGATGCACCCGTCCGTCGAGAAAGGCGTGAACCTCTTCAGCTCTCAAGCTGTAATCGATCCGTCCGGCCGCCGCGATGTGGCTGTTCTCATCGATGGCGATCACACTGTTTTCGGCCGTATGGGCTTCGTCCGTCAATTTACGCTGCCAGTCCGCCTGGGTGCGCAACCCGGTCGCGCCGTCGAGTTCGGAACAGGCGAGTTCAAACCGATGCAAGGAGGCGGCATCGTCCAGGCGCATCGCGCGCCACAAATAACCCGATATTTGAGGTAAATTCTCGAAGTTCACATCAGATTCCGGGATGATTCGGCACCTATTCGTTCATAAGTGGCAATAACTTTTCCCATCGTTTCTCAACGACG
>JBHIAT010000037.1:0-25032 GCA_046758705.1 Bipolaricaulia bacterium | reverse complement strand
TAAAGTTTAACGGGATCCCGGGTCCGCTCCTCCAACATCTCGGCCTCCAATTCCGTATATTCCTGTTCCTCCGACCAACCGGCTATCTGTTCCTCTTGCTCCAGTTCCAGTTCAGCCACCTTGGATTTTTCCGATGCATCAGTATAATATAGAGTCATGTATATTGACCCCTTATATGGTGAACCATTGCATATTATCATTTTATATGTTAACATATGAAATAGTGAATATCAAGATCTGATCAAGGTTAATCAAGGCATCAAGGAGGGAAGTGCATGTCAACAGCGAATTCAGAGCCGAGAGCTGAGGCTGAGGACCTGCGTTTACGACTCGTGGAGCGGTTCGAGCGCTTCGGTCCGGCCCACTGGAGATGGATGCATTCACGGATGCAAGACAGCGGCATCACCCACGCCCGCATGCGGTTGCTGGCCGTGTTGCAAGACAACAATCCTCAGATCATGAGCGATCTCAGCGACGAGCTCTGCGTGACCCCGCGCAACGTCACTGCACTTGTTGATGGCCTAGAAGATGAAGGTCTGGTAAGACGCCGCCCCCACCCCACCGACCGGCGGGCCACCTTGATCGAGTTGACCCCTCAAGGTACCGAGGCCTGCACCCACATATACACCCATTATGTCACAGCTGTGGCAGAGCTGTTCGACGATCTATCCGAAGCCGACCAGCGCGAGCTCATCCGCCTACTAGATCTGCTGCTCGTTGCGTTGCAGCACAGAGGAATCATCTGAGGAGAGAGGCCCCTTGGTTACACACTCTCCTGAGGGCCGAGCATCACGACCATCGGCTCGGCCACCGGATAGCGTTCAGCCAACGAGCGCAGATCCTGAACCGTGTGCCGCTCGATCGCCTCGATCTCCTGTTCGGTGGAGCGGTAGGGAATCCCGTAAAGCAGATCCATCCCGATCGAGAACAGTCGCCCCCGCGATGTTTCCTCCCCTATCACCGTCCCGGTCATGGCGCGACGCTTCACCCCGCGAAGCTCTTCCTCCGGAGTCTCCGTCGCTGCCTTGGCCAACACCTGGGTTACGATCTCCAGAACGTTTGCGGTCCGATCGGGTTCGCAACTGATATAGGTGTAGAAAAGCCCGGTCCGATCGAAGGGTTGATAGGTCGTTATCGCGCGGTCGGTCAGGCCGGTATCGACCAACGCCCAATGAAGACGTGAGTTCTCTCCACCCCCGATGATCGCGGCGAACAGTCCGGCGGCCTCTCGAACCTCGCTCTGATAGGCGGGACCGTCGCTGAGCAACGCGATGTTCTGGCGATTGACGTGTGGCCGGTGCAGGATTCGTTTCCCCTGAGTCTGTGAGCGGTCGGGGTAGCGGCGATCGGCTTCGGACGGTTCCCACTCGTTGCAGAGAGCCTCGCTCAGATGGAGAAACTGATCCCAATCGAACTTTCCTACACATCCCAGGATCATGTTGGTCGGGGAGTAGCACTCCTGGAAGTACCGGCGCATCTGTTCGTGGGTGAGTGCCTGGATCGTCTCCGGCGTTCCCAAAATCAGGTTGCCCAGCGGATGCGGACCGAAGTACAGCTTGAGTGCCTCCATGTAGAGGTCTTGGCGGGGACGATCTTTGTAGAGGGCAATCTCCTCCCGGATGACCTGCTTCTCCACATCGAAATCGTCACGACGTAATGCGGGCCGCATCATGTCGGCGAGCAGATCGAGCACCCGATCCAGAAATTCGGGAAGAACCCGGGCATAGTAGACGGTGTACTCATACCCGGTGAACGCGTTGTACTCAGCGCCCATCCCGTCGAACTCCAGGTTGATCTCCGCAGCATTGCGGCGCCCGGTTCCCTTGAATGCCATGTGTTCAAGGAAGTGGGAGACCCCGGAGAGCGACGGTTTCTCATCCCGACTTCCCGTCCTGACAAAGAACCCCACGGCAACGGACTCCATCTCTGGATGGATCTCACCGATGATACGCAGTCCGTTGGGAAGACGCTCTTCAAAGAATTCCATCAGCGCACCTCCAGCGGTTTCGCCCCCATGGTGAAGATGGTGAATTGATCGATGGCATCCGGTCCATACTGGACCAAGTGCTCGTTGGTCTGCTCCAGGGTCAACGCATCGACAGTTGCGATCATCTCTTCCACCGTCCGAACCCGCCCCGTGTGGAACCACTCGGTCGCAATTGCCCGGGATCGGGCCGGGGAGGATTCTCCTTGGGTGATGAAGCTCGACTTCAATCGCACCTTCGCCCGCTCGAACTCCTCCCAGTCGATGCCTTCCCGCAGTCGAAAGAGCTCGGCCAACGTGACATCCAAGGTCTCCTGGGATCGCTCCGTTGTCGTCCCCGCATAGCATAGCACCCCACCGAACGTCCGGGTCGTCACATGACTTGCCCCGACGGCGTAGGCCAACCCACGCTTTTCGCGGACTTCGGTGAACAATCGGCTGCTCATCCCACCGGAGAGCGCATTCAGACCGATGCGGGCCTGAAAGTAGGCGTCGTCGGCGAACGGGACGCTGTCGAAGGCGATTCCAATCTGCATCTGGTTTGTCTCTTTTTCAATGTGCATCACCTGCTTCGCTTGGGGCGACAACGGTGGCAACTCCTCCACCTTGCCTCCAAACTCAGCGAAGGCTGAGGCAATGGCCGCCTCGGCCTGTTTCGGATCGAAGTTGCCGGCGAGCGTGATGATCATCCCTTCGGATCCGTATCGGCGCTTATAATCGGCTCGGATCTCTTCATAGGAGAGTGCTTCCAGATCGGCTTGGAGCCCGTGCACCGGGTTTCCCAAGGGTGTTGGAAAGAATCTGAGTTTGAGTTCTTGGAGTAGCTTCTCCTGGGGAGAATCCTCCAATGCCTTCAACCGTTGCAGGGCAAGCTGGCGCAGCTCCTCTAGCTCCTCCTCCGGAAATGTAGGAGCGATAAGCAGAGTCGCGTAAAAGCGCAGGGCCTCCACCAGATTCTCACCCAGAAGCCCGGCTGAGAAGGTGCTGAGCTCTGCCGTGACTGTCTGGCCCCGCTGGACACCCAGTTTATCGAGCTTTTGGGCTAGCTTTCGGGCGTTGTAGGACCCTGCCCCTCGGAACAGGTATTCCTGGAGCACTGCCGCTGATCCCTTGCGACCCTCGGGGTCGGTGGCGGCACCCGTTGGTACGAGGATCGTGAACGCGACCGAGTTCAGATTCGGGTTCCGTTCCCCGACCAGCGTGATCCCGTTCTCGAAACGATGGGTGTGGAATGCAACCGCTGCCAAGTTATCATCTCCTTTCCAGCTCAGTCTGCCAACGCCTCTGCCTGGGCTACGAGTTCCCGAATCAGCGCGCACCCGTCCTGCCAGAAGGCCGGATTAGCGATGTCAAACCCCATCGCGCCGACCAGTTCCGCCGGTGATTTCGACCCGGCAGCTGCCAGCAGATCAAAATACTTGTTCACAAACGCCTCTCCCTCGCGCTTGTATCGCATGTAGAGCGCCAGCACCAACAGTTCTCCGAACACATAGGCATAGACATAGAACGGATATTGGATGATGTGCGAGATGTAGAGCCACCACCACGCATGGGTATCACCCAGCACGAGCGCATCTGTGAACATCTCTTGCATCGTCGTCTGCCAGAGTTCGTTAAAGACTTCAGTGGGCAACTCACCCTGTTCGCGCCGCGCGCGATGCACTCGCTGCTCGAAGCGATATATCGCAATCTGTCGAAACACGGTGGCGAGGACGTCTTCGATCTTGTTACACAGCAAGGCCAGCTTCTCCTGCGAAGCGCTCAGACTCTCCTGCAATTTGTCGAACACTAACATTTCCCCGAACGTGCTCGCCGTTTCCGCCATCGGAAAGACAGGGTGATAGTCGAGCAAGTGATTCTTGCTGGCGAGCACATCGTGGATGCCGTGCCCCAACTCGTGTGCCAGGGTCATCACGTCGCGCGGATTGCCCGTGTAGTTCATAAAGACGTAAGGATGCAGGTCAGGCGTGATACCGGTGCAATACGCACCGCCTTGCTTGCCCTCCGCCGGTGCCGCGTCAATCCAACGCTTGCTGAAGAACGGTTCGGTGATCTCGGCCAGGTACGGCGAGAAGCCAGCGAAGGCATCCAACACCATCGTCTTGGCCTCATCGAATGAGATCTTCGTTCGATCGCTGGTGATGGGTGCGTAGCGGTCGTAGTGAGTCAACTCGTCCAAGCCGAGCAACCGACGCTTAAGATGGTAGTAGTTCGCGACGATGTCGTAGTTAGCCACGCACACGTCCGACATCGTGTTGATGATCTCCTCGGTCAGTTCGTTGTTGAGGTGTCGTGCTGCTTCAGGAGTGTCGTAGCCGCGCAGCCGGTCCAGCACGTCCTTCTCGTGAAGCAGCGTGTTGTAGATGAACGTGCACACGTGCGCGTTGCCTTGGAGTACTTCGGTGAATGACGTTGCTGCTGCTTTGCGCACCTCACGATCGGGGTCGTAGAGCAACGCGAGGATTTCGCTCTGGGTCAGCTCCTGCACCTTACCATCTCGCTCCAGTCGAAACTTGTTGCGGGCATTGATTTCGGTAAACAGGCGCACAAACGCGTGCCCGCGTACGTTCACGGTCTTCATCAGGACCTTCTCTTCGGGTTCGGAGAGGTGATGCGTCGCCAGCGCGCGCTGATAATCGAGATAATGGCGGTATGGTGCTAACGCTTCGCCCTCGATGAGGGCATCGTAGGTGTCCTGTGGGATCTTGCCGATCTCTAACTCAAAGAAGACCAGGTGTGTCGCAATGGCGCTGCCCACCTCACGGGTCTTCTGGAGCAACGCCCCACGCTTGGGGTCTTGAGTGTCCGTCGTGAACAACAGCGACGCGAACTCCAGCGGCTTGTACTCAGCGCGTGACAGCGCCTCATATTCGTCCAACACCGCCCGCAAGTGCTCGGCAGTCAGCCCCTCGGTTGCGATCGTGCCCTTGTAGTTCTTTTCAAAGTCCGCTGCCCGCGCTTTGACGGCGGTGAGGTCTTCGTCAAGCTTGGGGTCGTCCACCCCGACGTATAAATCCGACAGATCCCAGGTCGGCAGGGCATCCATTGTTATCTTTGTCATCTTGGCCTTCAGGGCTGATATTTCACGAAGGGGGGAGGACATCACAGCGTCTCCTGGGCCTCGATCTTCTCTCGGATGAACGTCTTGAACGCTTCCAGGGGCCTGGGACCGAGGTCCGCTTCGGTGCGCAACCGCAACGCCACCTGATCGCTCTCCTGTTCCCGATCGCCGACGATGAGCATGTAGGGGATCTTCTGGAGCTGGGCTTGGCGAATCTTGTAACTCAGGTTCGCGCTTCGCTTGGTCCACGCCTCGACCCGCACCCCCTCGGTGGCGAGCTCCTCGGCGACTCGTTCTGCGTAGGCGTCATTGCGGTCGGTGATCGGGAGCACCACTGTCTGGACCGGGGCGAGCCAGACCGGGAACGCCCCTTTGTAGTGCTCAATCAGGATGCCCAGGAACCGCTCCAGTGCACCGATGACCGCCCGATGGATCATGATCGGCCGTTCCTTCTGACCCTCGGCGTTGCGGAAGTGGAGGTCGAACCGCTCAGGCATGTTAAAATCGTACTGGATGGTGGTGAGCTGCCATGGGCGGCCCAGCGCGTCTTGGACGTCGATGTCGATCTTGGGACCGTAGAACGCTCCCTCCCCTTCCTTGATCCGATAGTCCAGGCCCTCCCGTTCCACCGCCCGCTTCAGGATCTCGGTCGCCCAATCCCAGTCCTCTGGATCCCCGGCATACTTCTCCTCAGGACGGGTGGAGACGTAGATCTGGTAGCTCTGGAAGCCGAAGGTGGCAAACATATCCAGCGCGAAGTTCAGGACGTTGACAAGCTCATCCTCAGTCTGATCGCGGCTGCAGAAGATGTGGGCATCGTCTTGAGTGATGCTGCGCACCCGCAGCAGCCCGTGGAGCACGCCGGATCGTTCGCTGCGGTAGACGGTGCCGAACTCGAAGTAGCGGATCGGCAGATCTCGATAGCTGTGCTGCTGCGATTGGTAAATCATAATGTGGCCCGGACAGTTCATCGGCTTGATCCCGTACTCCTGGTTCTCGATCTTGGTGAAGAACATCTTCTCTCGGAAGTTCTCCTCGTGGCCTGAGGTCTTCCAGATGCTCGATTTGAACAGATGGGGGGTGACGACCGGCCGGTAGCCCCGCTTCAGGTTCTGTTCGCGTATGAACGTCTTAAGAACTTCGAGAATCATCGCCCCGTTGGGGTGGAACAGCGGCATCCCGGGCCCCGCTTCGATGAGGCTGAACAGATCCAGCTCTTTACCGAGCTTTCGGTGGTCGCGCTCCCTGGACTCGCGGAGCCCTTCCAGATAAGCCTCCAGCTCCTCCGCTTCGTAGAAGGCGGTCCCGTAAATCCGCTGCAGCATCGGGTTACGTTCGTCGCCCCGCCAGTAAGCGCCGGCGGTCTCAAGTAGCTTAAAATGTTTGATCTGCCCAGTACTCTCGATATGAGGCCCGTTACAAAGATCGATGAAGTCACCGTCCCGATAGAAGCTCACTTGCTTCTCATCCAGATCCTCTAAGATCTCCAGTTTGTAGGTCTCGCCCATCTCTTCGAGCAATCGGCGGGCCTCCTCAGCCGACATCTCGATTCGCTCGAACCGGTAGTCGGCCGCGATGATCTTTTCCATCTCCTTGCTGATTTGTTCCAGATCCTCCGGTGTGAAGCTGGTCGCGACATCGAAGTCGTAGTAGAAGCCATCCTCGATCGCCGGGCCGATCGCCAATTGGGTATCGGGAAACAGCCGCTTGACCGCCTGGGCTAAGATATGTGCCATGCTGTGCCGGTAGATGGGCCGTGCCGGCTCGGAGTCGATGGTGATGATCTCCTTGATCTGGCCGTTCTCCTCCAGACCGGTGTGGTTGTCGATGATCTTGCCGTTGAGCCGCACGGCGACCGCTGACTCCTCGAGAGCGGGATCGATCTCCCCGGCGATCTCCTTGATTCGCACCTCCGGCTCGTATTCGCGTTCCTGTCCATCCGGCAGTACGATCTTGATCATGTGCATCCCCTCACCCACAGAATTGTAACTCCAAATGCGTTTTACTATATCGGTTTAAACCTCAGCCTTCAAGCCCGGTTACTAGAGGATATACCGGCTTAGATCGCGGTCCTCGACGATGTCCCCAAGCTTCTTCCGGACGTAGTCGGCGTCAATCGTGATCTCTTCGGACACTTCGAGGTCGGCGATCTCGAATGAGATATCCTCCATCAGTTTCTCCATAACCGTCTGGAGTCGGCGGGCACCGATGTCCTCGGTGTTCTCATTGAGCTCGTAAGCGAATTGGGTGATCTCTGAGATGGCATCCTCGGTAAACGTCAACCTCAGGTTCTCCGTTTCTAACAGAGCCTGGTATTGTTTGGTCAGCGCGTCCTCCGGCTCGGTCAGGATCCGCTTGAACTCCTCGACCCCGAGGCTGGAGAGTTCCACTCGGATGGGTAGGCGGCCCTGAAGCTCGGGGATCAGGTCAGAGGGTTTGGACATGGTGAACGCACCGGCGGCGATGAACAGGATGTTCTCGGTGCTGACGTTGCCATATTTGGTCCGCACGGTCGAACCCTCCAGAAGTGGGAGCAGATCACGTTGCACGCCCTGGCGCGAGACGCCGGGACCCCCTTGCTCCTCGCGACCTCCGGCGGCGATCTTGTCAAGTTCATCCAGGAAGATGATCCCCATCTCCTCCGCCCGCTTTACCCCCCGCTGCTTGATCTCCTCGTGATTGAGCAACTGGTTCGCTTCCTGATCGAACAGGAGCGGTCGAGCCTCCCGGATCTTGACCCGTTTGGTGGTGCGGAACGGTGGGAGCAAGTCGGCCAGCATGTTGCCCATATCGATCCCCATCTGGTCCATCCCCTCCTGGGAGAAGATCTCGATTTGAGGGACCGACCGCTCCTGAACCTGAATCTCGATGTAGCGGTCCTCGAGTTCCTCGTTGCGGAGTTTCGCACGGAGCTTTTCGCGGGTCCGCTTGACGCGCTCCTCCTGCTCCGGGCTGGAGGTCGACGGTGCCGGCACCAGGCTATCGAGGATCCGTTCCTCGACCAGACGGACCGCCTCGTCCTCGACGCGCTCCAGCTCCTCCTGATAGACCATGTTCACGGAGATGTCGATCAGATCGCGGATCATCGAGTCGACATCCCGGCCGACGTAGCCGACCTCGGTGAACTTGGTCGCCTCAACCTTAAGGAACGGGCACGAGGTCAACTGGGCCAATCTGCGGGAGATTTCGGTCTTGCCCACGCCGGTCGGGCCGATCATCAGGATGTTCTTCGGTTGGATCTCCTTGCGAATCTCTCCCTGAACCCGCTGTCTGCGGATCCGGTTGCGCAGGGCGATCGCCACCGCTTTTTTGGCGTCGTCCTGGCTGATGATGTAACGGTCAAGCTCCTGGGCAAACTCCCGGGGGGTGAGGTTGTTCATCCGTTCGTAGATCGCTTCAGCTATCCCGGTTCTCATCTCCGTTATCCGGTCCATTTTTACTATCGACCTCCTCAGGTACCACTATTACCACTCCAAAACCTCCATGGAGAGTTCCTGGTTGGTGTAGATATCGATCGTCCCGGCGATCATCAGCGCCTTCTCCGCGATCTGGGTGATCGGCAGATCGGTCTCCTCTCGGAGCGCTTTGGCAGCGGCGAGCGCATAAGCGCCGCCGGAGCCGAGTCCGATGATCTCATCGTCCGGCTCCATGACATCTCCCGATCCCGAGATGAGCAGCAGTGTTTCGTCGTTGACGGCGGCGAGCAGCGCCTCCAGTCGGCGTAGCACCCGGTCGGTGCGCCACGCTTTGGTGAGCTCGACCGCCGCCCGTCGCAGCTGCCCGTTATGCTCGCGGAGTTTCCCCTCGAATTTTTCGAACAGGGTGATCGCATCGGCGGTCGCGCCAGCGAAGCCGACCAGGACCCGATCGTCATAGATCCGGCGCACCTTGTTCGTCTTGCTCTTGACGATTGTGTTCTGCAGCGTCGTCTGGCCATCGCTGGCGACGACCGCAACCTGCACCTCGGGTGCGCGCATCGCCAGGATCGTCGTGCCGTGAATTCGAATCGGGGATTTCTTCGATAGTTTCATACATCTGATTTTATCAGGAGCCAGGTTCCCGATTCAACATCGCCGGACCCGATTTTATAGAATGCTTTACAGTAGGGCATTACCGATTAGGAATCGAATGAGAGGCGTTCTAACGAGCGATTTTCGGTCGAGATATAACCTCCATAATCCGGCTCCGGTTTTAGCCGACTGTAGAGCTTCTCAGAGAACGAACGCTGTAAAACGCATTGGATGGGGATTACAGTGAGTCAGGTTGGGATTTGGGGGTCGACGCGAGATGAATGTGAAATAATTTTCTTTCCACGCGTCGACCTCGGTGAGCACCTTGTCAAATGCATCGAGATGGTGTATCATCAAGGCATTAAGAGAGGTGTATTCAGATGGCACGGATGACAGTCACGATCGATGACCAGTTGTTGGCGAAAGCGCGGGAGCTGAGCGGGGCCAAAACGAAGAAGGAGACCCTTGAGATTGCGCTACGAGAGTTTGTCAGCCGCTTCCGGCGGAGGGAGATCGTTGCCCATGCCGGTACAATCGAGCTGACGCTGACCCAAGAGGAACTTCATCGACGTCGGGAGAAGCACTGATGGCCAAAGTTCTCATAGACACCTCTGCCTGGATTGAGTTCTACCATCCGAAGGGATCAAAGAAGGTAAAGCGGGCGGTGGCCGAAGCCCTGAAGCTCCATGAGGTTGCCGTCATCGCTCCAGTGGTCGTGGAACTGCTCAGTGGGGCCAAGACGGAAAGTGACTATGAGGTGTTGCAAGATGACCTTCAAGCCCTATCCTGCCTCCCCCTG
The DNA here is from genome assembly GCA_046758705.1 of Bipolaricaulia bacterium. Taxonomy (GTDB): domain Bacteria; phylum Bipolaricaulota; class Bipolaricaulia; order JBHIAT01; family JBHIAT01; genus JBHIAT01. The sequence goes on along the minus strand of JBHIAT010000037.1, from coordinate 15,178 downwards.
GATTGGGAAGAAGCCGCCGTGGCGGCGAAACTCGGTTGGGCGCTCACCCGTGCCGGTCGACGCGTTCCCACGATCGATCTTCTCATTGCCGCCGCGGCTCAGGTACACACCTACGAGATCTGGCATTTTGGAGATAGACATTTTGAGGCCATCGCCTCGGCTGACGGACCGCCTGAACGGAATTTGAAGGCCTAATCTGGAGGTCTCTCGATAGTCCATTTTCGGTCTCACATCTTAAACCTTATAAGGTGGCGTGAGGCAGGGGATTTCGGTGTTTTCTCTCGCTTAATGCAACGCCGCTATGTCAAATAAAGTTCATTATTTGACATTCAGAAGTCCCGTCCTTGGCCGATAGATACATTATCTTGACTTATCTTACCGCGTCCGCGCTCCAGCAACTGCACTCTGTAGTGCACCCTCGTTGGTCGATTCGATCTCGGCCACCGATGCCTTGGGAGCGACCCGCCAAAAGAGCGGCAGATAATCGGCCCAATCCTCAAGGATCTCCCGAGCGAGCGCGCTGCCGGTTGCCTGCCAGTGGTGGGTGATCAGCGCGTGAAGTTCTTCGGCATCATCCTGAGTTTCGATCCGGTCAATACGGATCAGCTCCGGATTATAGCGTTGCGGGAAGGTCTCGTGCTCATCAAGGACGTAGACGATGCCGCCGGTCATCCCGGCGCCGAAGTTGTAGCCGACCTCGCCGAGCACCACGGCCACACCGCCGGTCATGTACTCACAGCCGTGGTCGCCGACCCCCTCGATCACCGCCCGACCGCCGCTGTTGCGAATACAAAAACGCTCTCCGGCCCGTCCGGCCGCAAGCAGGCTGCCGCCGGTCGCCCCGTACATCACCGTGTTCCCCATGATCGCACTCCGGTGGGGGACGTAAGCGGTCTCCTCCGGGGGCTTAACCACGAGCTCACCGCCGGCCATCCCTTTCCCAACGTAATCGTTCGCCTCTCCGATCAGGATAAACCGCAATCCGTTGATGCAGAAGGCGCCGAAGCTTTGGCCGGCGCTGCCGGTGAAGGTGACCTCGATGGTGCCCGCCGGCAGCCCGACGTCGCCGTAGCGTTTCGCAATGGTCCACGCCAGTGTCGCTCCCACCGTCCGTTGGGTGTTGTCGATCGGATAGGCAAGCGTGACGACCCCGTCTCCGTCCAGAGCCCGATTTGCATCCCGGATCAGGCGTTCGTCTAATGACTCCTTCTTCGGTCGGTTGTTGCGACTCTGGACATTGCGTCGCGGTCGGGTCCCGTCATCGATCCGAACCAGGAGCTTGCTCAGATCGAGGCTGTCGATCTTCGGGTTGCCGGTCGGCACCTGCTGCAGCAGATCGGTCCGCCCGATGACCTCATCGAGGCTTCGGAAGCCAAGCTCAGCCAGGATCTCCCGAACCTCGTTCGCCAGGAAGGTGAAGAAGTGAACCACCATCTCCGGCGTCCCTGGGAATTTGGCTCTGAGCTTTTCATCTTGGGTGGCGATCCCGACCGGACAGGTATTGGCATGGCAGGCGCGGGCCATCAGACAGCCGGAGGCGACCAACGCCGACGTCCCGAACGAGTATTCGTCGGCACCGAGCATCGCCGCGATCACCACATCTCGGCCGGTCTGAAGTCCGCCGTCGGTTCGCACCCGAATCCGCCCTCTCAGATTGTTCAACACCAGCGTCTGCTGAGTCTCAGCCAGACCCAGTTCCCAGGGTGCACCGGCGTTCTTGATCGAGTTCAATGGGCTCGAACCCGTGCCACCGGAGTGGCCGCTGATCAGGACTACATCGGCGTACCCTTTGGCCACGCCGGCGGCGATGATCCCCACACCGGCCTCGGAGACCAGCTTGACCGAGACCTTCGCCCTCGGGTTCGACTGCTTCAGGTCGTAGATGAGCTGAGCCAGGTCTTCGATGCTGTAAATATCATGGTGAGGCGGCGGGGAGATGAGCGCGATGCCGGGAACGGTGTGTCGGATGGCTGCGATCTCGGCGCTCACCTTGTGTCCTGGGATCTGCCCACCTTCCCCAGGTTTAGATCCCTGAGCCATCTTAATCTGAAGCTCATCGGCTGAGGCGAGATAGGCGGTGGTCACCCCGAACCGTCCTGAGGCGACTTGCTTGATCCGGCTGTTGGGGTTATCCCCGTTCGCCCGAGGGTGGTAACGGTTGGCAGCCTCTCCGCCCTCGCCGGTGTTGCTCATCGCCCCGATCCGGTTCATGGCGATCGCCAAGTTCTCATGGACCTGTGCAGAGAGCGATCCAAGCGACATCCCGGCCGTCGAAAACCGTGGAAAGATCGCCTCGATCGGCTCGACCTCAGCGATCGGGATTGGCTTGCCAGGGACGAAGTCGAGGAGATCGCGAAGCGCGATCGGATGACGCCTGTTGACGAGTTCGGCGTACTTCTGGTACTTTGGGTAGCCGCCGTTATGGGGATCTCCATCTCGAACCGCCTGATGGAGCATGGTGACGACCTGGGGGCTGACCGCGTGGTGCTCTCCGCCCTTCTTGAATTTGTAGAAACCGACGCTCGGAAGCGATAGGCCGTCCTCACGCTCGCGAGTCTTGGGGAATGCGTTCCAATGCCAGCTTAGCACATCGTTTGCCAGTGTGTTGAGCCCGATCCCCCCGATCCGAGACGGGGTTCCGGTGAAACAACGCTCCACCAGATCTTCACTCAACCCGATGGCCTCAAAGATTTGGGCACCGTGATAGCTGGCGATCGGGGAGATCCCCATCTTCGACATCACTTTGAGTAGTCCCTTTTCCACCGCTTTTCGGTAGCTTATCATCGCTGCCTCTGGCTCCATCCCCTTCACCCGGCCATTTTCGACCAGATAGCAGGCGGTGGCCAATGCGAGGTAGGGGTTGATCGCGTTCGCGCCGTAGCCGATCAGTGTTGCGAAATGATGGACCTCTCGGGCCTCGCCGGTCTCAGCGACCAGACTGGCGTGCATCCGTTTTCTGTAGCGGATCAGATAGTGGTGGACGGTGCCGATAGCGAGCAGCATCGGGATCGGAGCCGTCGTCTCGTCGATCCCGCGGTCACTCAGGATCACAATCGTCTTGCCCTCATCGATCGCCTGGCTGGCCTGCTCGCACAACCGGGTGATCGCCCGCTCCAACCCATCCGGACCTTCGGCAACCGGGAAACGGGCGTCCAGGGTGATCGAAGAAAATCCGGGGTCGTCGAGCTTTCGGATCGCCTCCAGCTCATCGTCCATCAGGATTGGGCTGTCGAGCTGGAGCAGTCGGGCGTGCGTCGGAGTCTCCTCCAGAATGCTCTTCCGGGCTCCGAGATAGACCTGGAGCGACATGACCAACTCCTCGCGCAGATGGTCGATCGGTGGGTTGGTAACCTGAGCGAACCGTTGTTTGAAGTAGTTGTAGAGCGGACGGGGTTTGTCGGCAAGCACTGCCTGTGGGGTATCGTCCCCCATCGATCCCACCGGCTCCGCCCCAGTGGCGGTCATCGGGCGGAGGATCACGGTCAGATCTTCAGCAGTATAGCCGAACGTGGTCTGCTGGCGAACCAGTTCCGCAACATCGATCTTGGTCACCCGAGGCGATTTCGACCGCTCCAGATGGATCATGTTTCGCTCGATCCACTGCTTATAGGATCTGCTGGTTGCGCAGGTCTCCTTGATCTGGCCGTTCTCTAAAAAAACACCGGCGGCGGTGTCGACCGCGATCATCTGGCCGGGGCCGAGTTTTTCTTTTCGAATCACTCGGCTGGGATTCAGTTCGACGACGCCGACCTCAGAGGCCGAGATGACAAACCCATCCTGAGTCACCGCATAACGGACCGGCCGCAGACCGTTGCGATCCAGGGTCGTCCCGACCACCCGTCCGTCGGTGAACGTCACCGCCGCTGGCCCGTCCCATGGCTCCATCAGACAGGAGTGATATTGGTAGAACGCCTTCCATGCCGGATCCATCTCCGCGATATACTGCCATGCCTCGGGGATGAGCATCATCAGTGCATGACGGATATCCCGACCGGAGAGAACCAACAGCTCGAGCACGTTGTCGAGCATCGCTGAGTCACTCCCTGAAGGGTCGATGATCGGTCGCAGCTCCTGCACGGCATCACCCCAGATCGATGATGCGAGCTCTGCCTCACGCGCTCCCATCCAGTTGACGTTTCCCTGAAGCGTGTTGATCTCCCCGTTGTGGCAGAGCATCCGGAACGGTTGGGCCCGCTCCCAGCTCGGGAACGTGTTGGTGCTGTAACGCTGGTGGAAGACGGCCAGCGCCGTTTGGTACTCCGGGTTGTTTAGATCGAGGTAGAACCGACCCAGTTGCGGGGCGACGAACAGCCCCTTGTAAACAATGGTGCGGGATGAGAACGACGGGATATAAAAGCGGTCGTAATCCCGGAATCGGATCTCCCGTCTGACCCGAGCTTCGATCCGCTTGCGGGTGAGGTACAGAGTCCGCTCGTACGCCTCGGCGGAGATCCGTTGCGGTCGACCCACCAGGAGCTGCTCGATCCGCGGCTGCGTAACGGATGCCTTCTCTCCCAGGACCGACGGGTCAACGGGGACCTCCCGCCAGCCGAACAGGGTCACACCGTAGTCGGACAACACCGTCTCAATGATCCATCGACACTGCTCACGAATCTCCTCATCCTGAGGTAGGAAAAAGGTCCCGACGGCGAGGTCGGCCTCGTCCGGTGCGGGGTGACCGAGCTGCTCTACCTGTTTCAGGAACAGCTTTTTGGGAATCTGGGTGAGCAGGCCGGCGCCGTCACCGGTCCCCGCATCCGCATCGATCGCTCCCCGGTGGGTCACGTTGACGACAGCGCAGATCGCTTGCTCCAGGATCTCATGGCTGGGACGACCGGAGAGATCCGCAACAAATCCGATGCCGCACCCGTCGTGTTCGAATCGGGGATCGTAAAGTGTATGTTTATAATCAATCATAGCTTACTCCTAACTGTTCTCTCCTTTCCACTCATAACCGCAAACTGAGATAAACGGGTCAGATGAGGACGGTTTGGGGATGGCGCTCTAGCGGGAGCGCCTTCCCGTCAGCGATCCCGCTGCCGTCCTGTCGGGCAGGGACCTACACATCGATAGGATGGCTAAACAGGGGGGACAAGAAAGATAGGGATTAACAGGCTGACGCTGTTGAACATGTCCATATCTCAGCCGATCTTTGTGGATGATCATATGATATCGACCTCCTATTTTTGGCCATTGTACCATCTCATCGCCCCTTTGTCAAGAAGTGGTCATTCTGGCCCCTTCCCAGCTTTATCTCATCTCCTTCCCTTCTGCTGACCGTGCATTGAAGGAGAGCGAGGCAGTTTGTTATAATACCCCAATGTTAAGGAGGGTTATCGACTCATGACGTTAGAGCTTGCGTACTTCTCTGGATCGATCTCGATCCTGACGATCCTGTATGTCATCTATCTGGTTATTAAGGTGAAGCAGTTTGAGGAAGGGGAGCCACGAATTGCGGAGATCTCCTCGTTCATCCGGGCCGGGGCTATGTCGTTCTTGAGCCGACAGTATCTGGTCGTCAGTATCTTCCTGTTGGCGATGTTCCTCGTGTTGATCGGGCTGGTGTTCGCCGACTTCCTAAGCGTCTATGCTCCCTATGCATTTCTGACCGCCGGATTCTTCTCGGGACTGGCGGGGTATGTGGGGATGCGGATCGCCACGTTCAGCAACGGTCGAACGACGTACGCGGCGAAGGAGAGTCTGAACCAGGCGCTTCGACTGGCATTTGACAGCGGGAGTGTGATGGGATTTTCGGTTGTTGGGATGGGTCTGTTCTATATCATCGTCTGGTTCGTGGCGCTGGATGCGGCCAACGTCCCGACCAGGACGATCACCGAGGTGCTGCTGACATCGGCGATGGGAGCGAGTTCCGTAGCCCTGTTCGCCCGGGTGGGCGGCGGGATCTATACCAAGGCGGCGGATGTCGGTGCCGACCTGGCTGGGAAGGTCGAGGCCGGGATCCCAGAAGATGACCCGAGGAACCCGGCAGTCATCGCTGACAACGTCGGGGACAACGTCGGGGACGTCGCCGGGATGGGGGCGGATCTGTACGAGTCTTACGTCGGCTCGATCGTGGCCGCCATGGCTCTGGGAGTGATCGCGTTCCAGGCCCAGGAACTGGAGGGATTTTTCAGCGCAGGGGTGTTGTTCCCCACCGTCCTGGCAGCGATCGGGATCATCGCCTCGATCGGGGGTACGTTCTTCGTGCGGGCCGGTGAGGAAGCGACTCAAAAGACGTTGCTGCGCGCCTTGAGACGGGGAGTGTATGTGGCCGCCGGCTTGGTCGCGATCGGCGCCTTTTTGGCGGTGTGGCAACTATTCGGCTTCGATTATATTGGGATCTTCCTCGCACTGTTGTTCGGCCTGATCGCCGGTATCATCATCGGCTACTTCACCGAGTACTACACCTCCCACAGCTATCTTCCGACGCAACGGGTCTCAGAGAGCGCGCGGACCGGTCCGGCGACGGTAATCATCAATGGGTTGTCGACCGGGATGTTGTCCACTGCCATCCCGGTGACTACGATAGCGCTGGCGATCATCGGAAGTTATCTGGTTGCTTCGTCGACCGGCCCCGACGGCGGAGAACTGGGGCTCTACGGGATCGGGGTGGCGGCGGTGGGAATGCTCAGCACCCTGGGTATCACGTTGTCCAGCGATGCCTATGGTCCGGTTGCCGATAACGCCGGCGGGATCGCCGAGATGTCACAACAGGAAGACATCGTGCGCCAGCGCACCGATGCCCTCGACGCCCTGGGCAACACCAATGCCGCCACCGGAAAGGGGTTCGCTATCGGATCGGCGGCACTGACCTCACTGGCACTGATCACCAACTTCAACAGCTCAATCCGTCAGACCCTGGAAAATTCGGCCGAGCCGATCACCACCTACCTCGGCGATCGGGTGCTGAAGCTAGCAACCCTCCAGTTCGACCTCTCCGAGCCCCGCGTGCTGCTCGGGCTGTTCATCGGCGGGATGCTGCCGTTTTTGTTCAGCTCGTTCACGATGAAATCGGTTGGCCGGGCGGCCGAAAAGATCGTTGAGGAAGTGCGCCGCCAGTTCCGGGAGATCGACGGACTGATGGAGGGGAAGGCGAACGCCGATTACCAACAGGCGGTCAACATCAGCACTCGGACCGCCCACCACGAGATGATCGCACCCGCGCTGTTGGCGATCATCAGCCCGATCGTCATCGGCTTGATCTTCGGGATCGAAGCGATGATGGGACTCCTGGTTGGGGCGCTGGTGTCAGGATTTGTGCTCGCCGTGTTGATGGCCAACGCCGGTGGAAGCTGGGACAACGCCAAGAAGAGCATCGAAGAGGGAAGGCTTGGCGGCAAGGGATCAGAAGCTCACAAGGCATCGGTCGTCGGGGATACGGTGGGCGATCCGTTCAAGGATACCGCCGGGCCATCGTTGAACATCCTGATCAAGCTGATGTCGATGGTGTCGTTGGTGTTCGTCACATTCATCATCCATCATATTCTGTTCTGAGGGAATTGGCTAAAGGCTGAGCATCACCCCGACGCTTGCTTCGAAGTCGCCGATCGTCAAGCTTCCTGTATCATCCAACGGGAGCAGGTACTTCAACTCCCCGTACAGATCAAGGAACCCGAGCCCTACTCGCCCGCCGACGACCAAGTGTGTGGTGGTCGTCTCAATCGTGTTGCTAGCTAGGCCAGCAGCCTGAAACGCGTTGTTGATCTCATCGATTGCAGCATCGACCACAGGCTGAATCAGTGGATCGACTGATCCTGCTGAGACCGTCATATTCAACAGCAACGCCCCGCTGACCAGATCGACCCCAGCCCCGAAGTAGAGCTTCGCAAAGATCACGCCGATCTGCTTCAGGGCGGTCACACTGACCACGGTACTGTTAAAAGCCGCATCCATCACCACATCCACATTGACAGGCGGAAGCGGGGGGAGCGGCGGAGGAGGGGCCGGGAGGGGGACCTCAACCGTCATGGACTCCTGAAAACTCTGCTGGGGTAATGTGCTGTAGTCGACCCGGAGAAAGTTGAACAGCGGGATGAAACGCGGGAGGCGCACCTGGCCCCGCATCTGAAGATGGGGGACGGGGGCCTCTGACGGGATGATGTCGATCAAAGGAGAGAGATCGACACCGGTGAGACCCACATCATTGACCAAAGTCTGTTCAAAATCGTTCAGATCGGTTACAATCGGTCCCAAATTCACCAGATAGGTCGAGACACCGCCGCCCAGCCCCAAAAACCGTTGCGCATGGGCTCCGCTCGCCAGCGTCCCGACGATCACCACGGTCAAAACCAACAGTGTCAGTCCTCGTTTCACGTTGTGACCTCCTTGATGGAGAATTTCGCATTAAAATAGGATCCTTTTCGGTTCTGATTTCAATGTAAGAACACTTTCTCTTACCATATTTAACTATACCCCCAAAAGCTGAATTTCATACGAATTTCACCCTGATCGAAACACTGCGAGGTTGTCCCATTGACAAACGCGCCTCTTGATTGAATAATAAATCATTACCACAAAATAAAAGGGGGAATCCTATGCCGGTCTATGTGATGCGTGTATCTTTCCAGACGGTTCCGGGGCGGCGCGATGAAGCTGTCTCTTATGTGAAGCAAATCGGCCAAAGAATGGAAGCCCTGGGGTTGGGGTCTTCGGGACGGATCGTCAGCGCGGTGTTCGCCTCGCCCGGGGCGCCCGATATCTACGCCGAATTTGAGGTGGAAGACTTGGGCGCAACCGAGGAAGGTTTTGTCAAACTCTTCGAAGATCCCGAGTTCCAGGCGATCAACCAGAAGTTCGTAGCGTTTTTGACCGACGCTGCGAAAACCGAGCTGTATATGGTAGAGGAATAGCTAAGATCGTATAATACCGGTTAAGGTTGAAGTAGGGGCACGGCATGCCGTGCCCCTACATGTAATCTGGGTTACATACAGAGGTTAAGAAAATATGGTTAGATAGATATCAGCAGCGATAGATTCCGAAAGTTTTTCCAAAGGGGGGTAGCAAAATTAAGATGCGTATGCAACGAACCCATTATAGGTTAGCCTTTGGACTGCTGTTAGTGACGCTGGTGCTGGTGTCGATTGGCCCGCAACCAACCATTGCCCAGGAGAGATACAACTGGTTCCTGGCCTCAGATGAGACATACTGGTACTCGTTGTTCAACTTTGCGAATTTGGTGATCCGGGCCGGGATGGGAGAACGGTTGATGCCGCCACCGGAGATGGTCCAAGGGATGATGCAAGCCGCCGGGGTTGATAAACTGCCCGTTCAGAACCCGTACCTGGTGATGGCTCCGTATGCCTCGGGCGATCCGCACTTCATTCAACAGCCGGACCTCAGTGATGCGGCTACGCTGAGGTGGGATCCAAATAAGATGGACAAGACGGTCACTCCAGAGGCGATCGGCTATACCATCATCAAAGAGGTAGAGTGGATCAAGCACTTCGAGAACTTTTTCGAAAGTGGGACCTTCAAGGGCCCTCCGGATAGTCCCAATCAGAACCGGTTCATCGCCATGCTGCTCGGAAACATCGCCGCTGCCACCGCCCGATTCGCTCAGGAGAACCTCCGGGCGGAGAACGGACTGTTCGCTGCCGCCTGGCGGGACGACCAGATCGCCGATGCCAACATAGTAGGCAAGGATCAGGTGGCGATGCTCTGGGGTCTGTCGAGCCTGGCCTCGGTCACCGAAGGCTTCGACTTCTACGTCGCCCCACTGAAACGGGAGCAGGCCCTGGCAATGGTTGATAACACGTTCAAGGGAATCATCGCTGCCGACATGCTGCAAGGGATGGATAACTATTACAAAGGGCGGGTCCTCCAGGCGCTTGCCTGGTACGCATCGACCACCGAGGACGAGAGCTTGAGGCGTCGGGCGGTCGCTGAACTCCACGCCGTCGCCCTTGATCTTGCGAGTGCGATCGGTCCCAACGGCAAGGTAGCAGGAAAACCCGAGGATCACAGTCAGCTGGCGGTTCAGGCGTCGACGGTCACTGGGTTGCTCTATGCTCATGCGCTCACGGACTTCGCCCTCTACCAGGACGCGGCGTTCGAGGCCTGGGACTACGTGCAGAGCCTCTGGGATGAACAGGCCGAAACGTTCGCCTCTGATGAAGGAGCAAATACATACCGTTACACGGCTGAGGAGATCGGTGACATCGTCGGCGCGTTCAACACGGTCATCCGAGTCGCCGGTCGAGAGGAGCTTAAGAGCCAGTTCGCCACGTTCTTCCGGAGCGCGGTGAAGCGATCCGGCCTCCAACTCTCCGAACTGCTGCAGTCAGGCGGTGGACAGGACGGCGATGGCGTGCCGCCCCCGCCGATGGCCGGCGGCCAGTTCGGACAGGCCCCGGTCTTCGCGACCGCCGTCGCATACAATCGGGGAACGGGACAATGGTCGGTGGTTGACGGTCAGTTCACCACCGCCCAGGCGATGTACCTGGCCGACCAGGCGATCTGGACCGGCGAGTGGAAGGGGCACGCGTTCCAAGGGCCACCCGCCCATGGGATCCCAACCACGACGGCATCGATCCAGGAGATCAGTAACGAGCAGATCGTCCGTGGGCTGCTCCTCGGCCTCCAGCGATCTCAGGCGACCCAGCTGAACGCGCTCAATGACACTCTACAAGAGGGGTTGAACAAGCTGCAACAGAGTTTGAACACCCTACAACAACAGCAAGGCCGGATCTCCGTCCAGGTCGATGACCTTGATAGCACGACCTCGACCAACTTTACCATCGCGCTGGTAGCCGTGATCCTCGCAGGTGTGTTGCTGCTGGCGTTGGTGTTCGTCCTGGCCAGGCGATAAAACGTCACGCAGTGCGCTCATTTCAGATCAGGATTGTTGTGCTCGCACTTCTACCCTGAGATTGTTTCCTGGGTGGATCTGGATCAGCTATTGAAATTTCCCGCCGGTGTCGCTATGCTTGCCATGATTCGGATTCGGGAGGCTCTACGGAAGTGCAATCGACGGAACAGATGGAGATCACAGTGGTCGGTGCTGGCGGCTGGGGAACGGCGGTCAGCCGACTGCTCGCCAACCGAGGGCATCAGGTCCACCTGTGGGTGCGGGATAAGCGTCTGGCAGAACGGATCGATCGAGAGCGTGTCAATGAGAAGTATCTGGCCGGCGTGGCGCTTCCCCAGAAGGGCCTGGAGGTGTTCACCGAGCTTGCCGAGGTCGCAGGACACGGGGAGCTCTTCCTGATGGCGGTTCCCTCGTTCGCGATGCGTGAGGGCTGCGAGCGGATCGCGAACCTATCGCCGGTGGATCGAAAACAGAGCACGGTGTTCATCAGCCTGGCAAAGGGTGTTGAGCAGGACCGATTTTTGACGATGTCCGAGGTTCTCGTTGAGGTGTTAGACGTAGAGCCAGAGCAGGTCTTCGCCCTGTCCGGTCCCAGCCATGCCGAGGAGGTCGGCCGGGATGTGCCGACGACTGTGGTGCTCGCCGGTCGGGATCTGGAAACCGGAGAACGACTCCAGCGGGCACTGATGACCGACCGGTTCCGGGTCTACCTGAGCGACGATATCCGCGGTGTGGAGTATGCAGCGGCGATCAAGAACGTCATCGCGTTGGCCTGTGGGATCTCGGATGGCCTCGGCTACGGGGACAACAGCAAAGGGGCGCTCATCTCCAGGGGCCTGGCTGAGATGGTCCGGCTCGCCGATTATCTTTCGGTGCGCCGGGAGACGTTCTTCGGAATCGCCGGATTGGGCGACTTGGTGACGACCTGCATCAGTGAGCACAGCCGCAACCGCTACGTCGGCCAACGCATCGGAAAGGGCGAGACACTGGTGCAGATACAGCATGATATGACGATGGTTGCCGAGGGGATCTATGCGACCCGGGCGATCCACCGGATGGCTCAAGCGCGGGGGATCGAGATGCCGATCACCGCGGCGGTCTACGACATCCTCTACCAAGGGGCAGATCCGCTGAACAAGGTCGATGAGATGATGACCCGGGAGCCGAAGGTCGAGAGACTATAGTCCTAATCGCAATCGGGATTGAGAGAGTGTTGATCGATCATGGCCTTGAAACGGACTCCGCTCCATGCAGCCCATCAGCGGCTCGGGGCGAGGATGATCGACTTTAACGGTTGGGATATGCCGCTCCACTATGGGAGCATCCTGGAGGAACACCGGACCGTCCGGGAGCACGTCGGGATGTTCGATGTCAGCCATATGGGCGAGATCGAGATCCGCAACGCCGACGCCCTGGATCTGGTTCAGCGCTTGATCACCAACGATGCCGATGTGTCCGGTAGCCGGGCGCTCTACTCGCCGATCTGCCAAGAAGATGGGGGCACGGTCGACGATCTGCTCGTCTACCGGTTGACAAGCGAGAGATTCTTGCTGGTGGTGAACGCTGGCAACACCGAGAAGGATTTCGACTGGGTGAAAAAGCAGGCGGAAGGATTTGATGTAGAGATAGCCAACCGGAGCACCACATACGGCCAGATCGCCCTCCAAGGGCCGGAGGCCGAACCGTTCCTGAGTCGGATCGTGACCGAAGATCTCTCTGCGATCGGCTACTTCCGGTTCCGAGAGATCACGATCCTGGAGGGGCAGGAGCAGGCGTTGGTCTCCCGGACCGGCTACACCGGCGAGGACGGCTTCGAGATCTACGGCCGGCCGGCGTTGATCGAGGCCGTCTGGGAGATGCTTCGGGATATCGGGGTGCGGCCGGTCGGACTGGGGGCTCGGGATTCGCTGCGGTTTGAGGCCGGGATTCCTCTCTACGGACACGAGTTGGACGAGGAAACGACACCGATCGAGGCGGGTCTCGGTTGGACGGTTAAGTTAGGGAAACGGGTGGACTTTATTGGCAAAGCGGCTTTAGAACGGCAGCTGCGCCAGGGTGTTCCCCAAAAACTCATTGGCTTTGAGATGCTCCAGCCGGGGGTCCCACGCCAAGGCTACCCCATCGAACAGGCCGGCGAGGAGGTCGGCACGGTGAGCAGCGGTATGAAGTCGCCCACCCTGGGTCGTTTCCTAGGGATGGGTTATGTGAACCTCCCGAAGCTTGAGCCCGGGGATCGGATCGCAATCCAGATCCGAGAGGAGAGTCGGGAAGCAAGGGTCATCGCCCTGCCGTTCTATCGGGGATCGGTCAAGGCTGGCTCTGGAAAGGGGAAAGGATCTCAGGCCGGGACCCAGGAGGTACCTTCATGAACCGAGTCGTTGATGAGATCCAGAAGGCGATTTCGGGAGCGACTGACTTTACCGAGGCCGCTCAGCAGGCGGTGGAGCGGCTGCGGGACCGAGTTGCGCATTACAACTGGGTAGGAATCTATATGGTGGACGGTGACGAGTTGGCGTTGCTGGCCTGGGACGGTCCGGAGGCGACCGAGCACACCCGGATCCAGATCGGGCAGGGGATCTGTGGCTTGGCCGCCGAACGAGGTGAGATGGTCATTGTCGATGACGTTGATCGAGATCCCCGTTATATTGCCTGCTTCCCCAGCACGAAATCGGAGATCGTCGTTCCGATCATCGCTGACGACCGGGTGATCGGCGAGATCGATATCGACAGTGACTCACCAGCCGCCTTCGAGAATGAGGATGATCGTTTGCTCAACGAGGTCGCCCGCGCTCTGGCCGATCGATTCACCCAGTAATCCAAGATCAAAAACGAAAAGAATAAGGAAAGATGACCACCGAGACGAGATCGACCGACATCAAAAAGATTATCGCCGAAAACTGTGAGAAAATAAAGGATGCATGGAAGATCGACCCAAAATTTCCCAAGATTCGATCGATCCTGGATGCCGATCTATTGGCCACCTTCTCTCATCTCAATCCGAATCTGGCTTTCGATGAGATTTTCAGCAACTACGTGCTGTGCAATATCGTCTCCGAGCTCGGGTTCGAGAACGATGAGGAGCAAAGCCGCGTGATCAATGCCGTCTACGACAACGTGATCCCCAAGAACGATGCGCCCAAGGGGTACACGGTCCAATACGGAATCGTCTACCCCAAGGTGTTGGCTCCGAATGTGCTGATCCCCTACCAGGAACGATTCGATTACGACCCGAGCGTCCTATACAAGGATGGACAGAACCGGGTCAAAAGCGCGCCCGAGCAGAATATTGAGGCGTTCAGGAATCGATTTGACCAAATCGATCAAGTTTATCAAAAACATGCCGGTCCGGGATCGGTTCCAGACCGGATCATCCGGATGCGTCATGATTTCTTCAGGTTACTTCATATGGAGATCATCCCCGAGAAGCCGTTCTCCAGACGGTTGGCTGGGATGATGGCCGATGTGCTGGAGCGGCTCTGCCATGAGGGCTATCCGTTCTGGGAGATGCCGATTCCTGATAAAGAGGAGCAGTACAAGGAACACACCTTCCTGGTCGAAGGGGTGGACGTTCGGGGAAGGCGGCAGCCGGCCTCGTTCGACGGGAAGGTGTTCTCGTTCCCATACGATGAGGAGGACAAGCGGATTCCTCGGGACGAGATTTTCGACGCGCTGCGCCGCATCGAGGCGATCCCGACGATGCCACTGGTCATCCTCGCCCTGGCGACCGCTCCACAGCTCCCCCATCTCGGCGGCGCCGCTTGGAGAAACTACGCACCACTCCATGTGGACGCCCAGAGTGAATGGCTCGGCATGCCGGCGCAAGGCGACCGATTGATTCTGAGCACCGGCGGCCACGTGCTCCTGTCCGCTTACCGAAGGAACGAGGAGTTCATCGGTTTCCCGGTGGTCTACATGACCTACGGCGCCGAACGGATCCGAAAGGCTCTGAAAGAAGGAGAGAAACTCCGGGTAGAGTTCAAACGGACCGTCTACTAAGGAACGGCTCGGCTGGAACCGATGATCTGATGTCCGGCCTACCTGTTGGTTCTGGCTACCTGACCCCTCCGCGATCAACTCAGTTCACTCGCTCGCATCTAAAACTTCGGTTTTGGGGCAAAATAGAGGATGAAGCTCAAGGACACGTCCGTGAAAGATAGACTCAATTGTAGCAGGCGCGTTATGCGCCTGCATGTGTTCAGGATAGAAATCCAGGGGGGCAGCAATGGGACCGGAAAAATTAGGACTCAAAGCGAAACCGACCGAGGAACTCATCTGGATCCTCCAGAACGAGTTCGACCCGGAGCTCGAAACGTTGATCGTCAAGAAGAATATTGGCCTGGTCAAATCGATCGCCAGGCGGTTCCTGAACTC
>JBHIAT010000036.1:0-25617 GCA_046758705.1 Bipolaricaulia bacterium | reverse complement strand
AGCAGAACTATGCCGCTTACCTGTCCCATCGTAAGCGCACGTTGGAGCGACTGGAGGGCTTGTGACAAGGTAACGTTGTAGTACTAGTGTGGAAACTGTCAAACCACCTGGGGAAATTGATGTGGTTTGCCTCTATGCCTTTGAAAGTAGACGCCCTTTACTTGATCTTGTAGAATGCTCAGTTTCGACAAGTGATACAACTAAACTGGAGAATAAGGAGAAATTGAAACAAATAATTTACCAATTAAGGAAAAGATTTCCACGTGGTCTAGAAATACGTGGATTTTTCAACCGAGAATTATTGACGCTATGAAGCTAACCAAAGTCCAGAACTGGAAAGTCGAGTCAGGGTTCGGAGCAGGATTACTGATCTTGATTGAGGGAGATTCTCTTTATAAAAAGATTCTTTCTCGTGCGTTTCCAGAATGTACCTTCACAAGAAGCTTCCCCGCTCGAACCGCCCCCTTTGAATGGGGAACCTATATCCACCACCTCGATGATGAGCAAAGACTCAAGGATTTCCTGGAACTATTGTCCCACCACCTTCACATTGAGGACGATTTGGACGAGACCTACGCTTTAGAGAAGCACGGTAGTTACGGAGCAAGTGGTTACCAAAGAACTCAACTTGGCCAGCTCGTCTATGAAGCAAAACCCTATAGTTCCTCTAGTCCTGGCAGTAAACGGAAAGCTGATCAGATCGTACCTCTGTTGGTAGAATTTATTGAAAAGCATCCAGCCTACGAAATGGCAGATGCCATCATCCCTGTGCCCCCTACAATCCAAGACAAGCCCTTCGACCTTCCAACCTACCTTGCTGAAAAGGTTTGTGAAAGCACTAGAAAGGTCAATGGGATCCACTGGATCAGGAAAATCAGGGAAACCAAACCCCAAAAAGAGTGCCATACACCCGAAGAGAAGATCGAGAATGTTTATGGAGCCTTTCAGCTGCAAGAGAACATCCAAGGGAGTTCCATTATCGTCTTGGATGATCTATATCAATCGGGAGCCACCATCAACGAGGTCGGAAAAGTCATTCGGCAAGGAGGATCTGAAGCTGTTTATGGTCTTACGATCACCAAAACCGAGAGGCATGTTTAGGAGGTTCTGACGATGGAGACAGATGCACTTGTTTACTGGGTTGCTCTGAGAAGCGTTCAGGGAGTGGGGGACAAGATCTTTAACAAAATATATCAAACGAATCGAAGGTATCATCTATCCATGAAAGAATTCTTCGATCTTTCATTGAATGATAAGCAGAAAAAATATCCTCTTAGTAGAAAACTTGCTCAGGATATCGATGAACAAAAAAATAATTTCACAAAGTTTAAACAGATAGTTACTCAACTTCAAAAAAGGGGTGTGAAAATTCTCGCCTCAGATAGTCCTGACTATCCTAAGAAGATCCTCCGCACATTGAAAGATGAAGTTCCTCCGTTGCTCTCCTGTTGGGGGAATCTGAATATCCTGTATCGAGTTGGAGTGGCCGTTGTCGGTTCACGCGATGCATCGGAAGCAGGGCTGAAAATCTCCAGGCGATGCGGAGAGATCCTTGGTCAACAGGGAGTCAACATCATCAGTGGATATGCCAAAGGAGTTGATACCCAAGCCCATCTTGGTTCCCTGATGGGTCACGGTGTGACCACGATCGTTTTGAGCTATGGGATCAAACAATTCAAGGCCAAGAAACTATTGAAGCCTTACCTGAAAGATAATAACTATCTTATCCTTTCTCAGTTCCCTCCGAATCAAAGCTGGACAGTTTCAGGAGCTATGGAACGCAATAAGGTTGTGAGCGCTTTATCGGAGGCGGTCCTTGTGATTGAAGCCCAAGAAAAAAGTGGCACGATGAACGAGGCAATGATCGCCCTCAAACAGGAGAAGAAACTGTTTGTGATTCAATTAGATGGGGACGAGAAAAATGCTGTGGGCAACCAAATTCTTCTTCGCAAAGGAGCGATCCCTATTCATGCGAGAGAGAAGGACGGTATGTATGAAGTAGAAATTGGAGAGGTACTAAAACTCCTCAAGCTACAACAAGATGAGGATAAGACAGAACATCACAGGGAGGATCGACAACTGCCTTTGAGATTGTAAGCTGGAAGAGGGAAAAAGATAATATAAACGATTACATTGTATAAATAAGCCCATGTTCAATATTGAGCAGGTGAAGAAGGAGAGCAGCCTTGCAGAGAAGGGCTTGGCACGTCTGGAAAGGAGATTGTGCGAGGAGTTCCGGCTGCTGATCGGCAGGCAACCGGATTACGACTACGGTGGGGACCGGATCGACCTGAAAAAGTTCTACCGAAGGAAGCTCCAGGGCGATCTGGAAGTTCTCCCTTTCGATCCTAAACACGCCCGCATGATCGACGAGTTCCTCGCATTTTTGAAGCGTGACTCGGTCGATGCGAAACTGTTCCGAAAGTCGTTCCTGCACGCGAAGGCGTATATCTTCGATGAGTTAGCGATCGTCGGTTCCAGCAACTTCACCCCCTATGGTCTGACGCGAAACTCCGAGCTCAACCTGGTACGCAAAGAACGGGCTGTGGCTGACTCCCTCCGGGATTGGTTCGACGACTTCTGGGCGGAGGCCGAGGAGTATAAGGATGCGTTGATCGATATCCTGGAGGCCTCCAAGTTCGGCAGCAAGCCCTATACCCCCTACGAACTCTTCATCAAGGTCCTCTACGAGTATTTCAAAGGGCGTCTTCTGCCTGAGGCGGCACAGGAGTATATCGGGGTCGATCTCGCCTCGTTTCAGCAGGAGGGGCTTCAAGAAGCGATCCGCATCTTGAACCGGCATCGTGGCGTGCTGATCGCCGATGCCGTCGGCCTAGGCAAGACCTATATCGGCATGGGGCTCTTAGAGCATTATTTGCTGAAGCGGCGCCGTCCTGGCCATATCCCCAAAGGCCTGGTCATCTGTCCGGCGCAGCTCCGTGAGCTGCTTTGGGAACCCAAGCTGAGCGAGTACGGGCTCAAGGCCGAGATCCGCTCCCAGGAGGAGATCGGTCGCCGGGACTTCGAGTGGAAAGCGTTTCGGAACCATGATCTGGTGCTCGTCGATGAGTGTCATAACTTCCGCAACCCGGTGACCCAGCGGCATCAACATCTGGCTAGACTGATCGCAACCGGCAATCGGAATAAGCTTGTTGTGCTGATCACTGCCACCCCAATCAACAATACCATCTGGGATCTTTACCATCAGTTGATGCTCATCACTCGGGGATCGGACACCTACTTCAACGATTGGGGGATCAGCAACCTGCAAGGCTTCTTTCGCCGGGTTGATCAGGGAGCGGCTGAAATCTTCGACCTTCTGGAGGAGACCACGGTGCGCCGCAGTCGCTATGATATCAGGAAACGGCAGGGGGCCGGAGAGAAGGTCATCCTGCCTGGCAAGGGTGAGATACGCTTCCCAGAGCGCGAGTTGGAGTCGGTGAGTTACGATCTGGAAGCAGCTTACCAAGGATTTTACAAGGAGATCGCCGCTGAGATCGAGGCGTTAAGCCTGGTGGCTTACAACATCGAACAATTCAAACGAGACAGTGAAAAACTGACCGTAGATCGTAACAATGCGTTAATAGGTATCCTAAAAACTCTATGGCTCAAGCGTCTGGAGAGTTCGGTCCGGGCGTTTGCCAAAAGCATCCACAACCAGCAACGCTTCCAGAGGCGCTTCTTTGCACTCCTGTTGGAGAATAGGCTGCTCTCGTCGGCGGATTATCGAAAGATCTTGGCTTTGGAGACTGAGGAACGCCCCGATACCACCATCGATCAGCTGATCGAATCCCTGTCTACCGTTTCGGTGGCTGACTACGACCTGCGAGCTATTCGCCGCCATCTGGAGACCGATCTGAGTATCTTCGACAGCCTGCTGGACCGGTTGAACAAGATCCAGAGAGTCACCCAGGAGGACCCTCGCAGAGATGCGAAGCTGGAGAGTTTGAAAAGCCTGCTGGTCACGGAGTTGGAGGAGAGGAAGTTGATCCTGTTTTCCTACTATCAAGATACTGCTAAATACCTGTACAGGAGCCTCTCTGAGGACGTGGATTGGCAGAAGCAGGCCGGTTGCCGTGGAGACAAGATCGGCCTGATCACCGGGGACACTGCTCCGAGGGAGCGGGAGCGCTTGGTCAGACGGTTTGCCCCCCGCTCCAATACGACCGAGGAGCAGCAGGAAGAACGCCGGGCACTGCGGCGGGAGGAGATTCAGATTCTGATCAGCACCGATGTGCTCTCCGAAGGCCAGAATCTTCAGGATGCCGGAGTCTGTGTCAATTACGATCTTCACTGGAATCCAGTACGGATGATCCAGCGAGCTGGGCGCATCGACCGATTGGGGTCGGATTATGAGCAGATCACCATCTACAACTTCTTCCCCGAAGAGGATCTAGAGGAACTCCTGGGCTTGGTCAACCGACTCCAGGATCGTATTGCAGACATCGATCGCACCGTCGGTTTGGACGCCAGTGTTCTGGGTGAGACCATCTCCCCGAAGTCGTTAGAGGATCTCAAACGGTTGAAAGCCAGAGACCAACAGTTGGTTGAGGAACTGGAGCAGGTTTCGGAGCTCATTTCCGTTGATGAGATGAAGCTGCCCCTGATCGCCTGTCTTCAGCAATTGGGAGAGGATCGGATCAAAGAGATTCCTCTGGGGATCCATAGTGGAAAGCGCGCTGAGGTCTCGGGGGTGTTCTTCGCCTTTCAGGCCCGTGATCGCCATTTCTGGCGTTTCTACCCATTCACCGAGGCCAAGGATGGGCCGCCGAAGGCGATTACCGACAAGCGAAAGCTGTTCCACTGGATCCAATGCTCACCGGAGACGGAGCGATCTCTTCCGGAGGGCTTCAGCCGGGAATCGATCTTCCCGCTCTTGGAACGGGCTACCCAAGAGATCTTGGCTGATCTGAGCACCCAAGTCGCCCGCCGCAAGATTCGCGAACCTCTCAAAGGGTTCAATCTTAAGTTCTACAACACCCTGAACCGGGAACCGCCCTCAGAAGAGATACCGGAGGAACTCCGTGGCCGGTTGAATCAGGTACTTGAAGAGATCCCTCTTAAACCTTTTGAGCGAGACCCTACTCTTAAAAGCATATGGGCTAACTTCCAGGAGGATGAAGATGCAAGCGCTTTGGCAGAATCGTTAGATGCCTTCTTCGTGGAGCACGAGCTCTATCGCCAGATCGTTAAACCTACACTCGAGCAGATCGAAGCAGAGGATCTACAGATGGTCTGCTATGAGATCCTTGTTACAGAGGAGTGACATAAAGCTTGCTTAGAGAAAGTTATGTAGACCATGAGCTATCGTCCCACGCTGTTTACATCGAGGACGATTTGGATGAGACCTATGCTTTAGGGGAGCACATGAGTGACGGAGCAGGTGGCCACCAACTTACTCAACTTGGCCGGCTCGTCTATGAAGCGAAACCCTATAGTCCCTCTAGTCCTGGCAGTAAACGGAAAGCTGATCAGATCGTACCTCTGTTGGTAGAATTTATTGAAAAGCATCCAACCTACGAAATGGCAGATGCCATCATCCCCGTGCCCCCTACAATCCAAGACAAGCCCTTCGACCTTCCAATCTACCTTGCTGAAAGGGTTTGTGAGAGGATCGGAAAGATCAACGGAACCCACTGGATCAGGAAAATCAGGGAAATCAAACCCCAAAAGGAGTGCCATACACCTGAAGAGAAGATCGAGAACGTTTACGGAGCCTTCCGGCTACAAGAGAGCGTTCAAGGGAGTTCCATTATCGTCTTAGATGATCTATATCAATCAGGAGCCACCATCAACGAGATTGGAAGAGTCATTTGCCAAGGAGGAGCCGAGGCTGTTTATGGTCTCACCATCACCAAGATTGAGAGGCATTTGTGTTTGAGAAGGGCTACAGCTGGTCTGCTATGAGATCGTTTCGGCCTAATATCCTTCCAACTTAACAGGACGGCATTCGTTGAGAATTCGTTCCCAATTGGGGGAAGTGCGATGTTGACAGAGGAGGCCATAAAAGATGTTAGGAAAGAGCTCAATGTGGCAACAAGCAAAACGGATCTTTTTATCGCGCTTGCGTCCGGTGAGGCCCTTTTCGGTCTCAGTATGGATGTGTTTGCCTCCGTCCGCTCACCGTAGACCTGTCACAGTTGTGTCCAATTGATTTTGGCCATCACTTGATCCGAGAAGCTTTCGAGGAACTTCAGTGTGTCGGTCAAAGATCTGGGTCCAAGCAGAAGTGAAATTTGATCAATGCCAAACTCACTGAGCAGCTTGATCTTTTTGATGAACTTTTCGGCATGACCAATAATACTGAACATATCTACTTCCGTATCGGTCACATAATCTGCCGCTGCTTGTGGTCCTCCTTGTGCGTAAGCCGCTTTCAACCTTTCTTGCCTTCCCTGATCGATCTTCAAAGCGTTGAGCACCTGCGATGGAGCGCCTCCTATGATGTGACCGATGATCGGTTTCGCTTCCTTCATCGCTTGTTCCGGATCTTCAGTGAGTTGAGCCGTGACCCAGCTCACTTTGTAGAAATCCTTGTTGGGTTGTGTGGATGTTGAAAGTCCGTTGCGTATATTTCTGAAGGCATACTGTAGACCCACTTTAGCAACAAGCCCACCGATGATGACTCCATCTGCAACCTCACCTGCTTTTTGAAGGGTCATAGGACCTCTTCCGGCCATGAGGACGGGAGGAGCAGATTCTACCGGAAATTCTAACCTGACCCCGGTCACTGAGAAAAACTCCCCTTGGAATGTCACGGTCTCCCCGGTAACCAACTTCCGAATGATCTGGGTTGCCTCCTGGCAAGCAATCGCCGGCTTCGATTGTCTCATGCCTAACGGTTCTAAAAGCTGCTTCCGATTTCCGGCTCCTAGTCCGAGCGACACCCTTCCTCGAGAGATATGGTTAAGTGTCCCGATCGCTCGAGCGACTTGAACTGGATGTCGAGTGTAGGGATTGGTTACGGCAATCCCGAGTTTGATATACGAGGTGATATCCACCAGCCGTGTCAGGATGACAAACGGATCCTTAAAAAAGGTTTGATCCGGCATCCAGTAATAATCGAAGCCCAACTCCTCACCTTCGCGAACGAGTTGGTTGATCTCTTCGGTTTCCAAGTTGTAGCCGCCACAGAACCCAAAGTCCATCATTGATCCTCCTTAGATTGTTACTTCAAAACGATCGATCAAATAACGATCAACTTTCGCCTGGTCCAATTCAACACCAAGCCCGGGTACATCCGGAACAATGAAGGATCCATCCTCAAATTTTATCGGCTCCTGGCTGATGTTTTCCTTCAGCAGCCATTCTCCCCCCTTCTCCATTCCGTAAGTCATCGATGGAGAAGAAGCAACCAGATGGAGGCACGCGCTTGTTCCAACTGGCCCTTCTAGAGCTCCACCGTTATAACACCCTAAGTCCGCTGTCTCTGCCACGGCGATCATCTTCTTGGCGTTAAGGAGCCCCCCAGCGTTGTTGGTATATACACTGATGATATCGGCTGCCCGATGGCGAATGATCTCATAGACATCACAAGGCAAATCAGCCGATTCGTCTGCCATAATTGGAACTGGGCTGCTTTTGTTCACCAAGGCAAGTCCCTCCAAGTCATATCGAGAGACGGGTTGCTCAAAGAACTCTACGTCGAATTCACCGATGGCGTTTGCAACACGAATAGCGGTCTTCACATCGTACGCTTGGTTGGCATCCACTCTAAGCCTGATATCCTTCCCGACCGACTCTCGAATACGTTTGACCATCTCTACATCTTCCATCGCATCCTCTCTGCCGACCTTTACCTTTAGAATCTTAAACTCTTTCTCAGCGATCATCTGTTGGGCTTCTTGAACCCCAGCGGTGAAGTCGGTGATCGGTATGGACCAGCTCACCGGAACGCGATCACGACATTTTCCGCCGAGGACATTGTAGACAGGGGTGTCTAACCATTTCCCCAAAATATCATACAGCGCGATATTCACTGCGCTTTTGGCTCGGTAGTTCCAGGGAACGGCCTTGTCCATGTTGATCTGGTGGTTTTCCATTTCAGTCGCTTCCTGACCTAAAACGACCGGCAGCAGGAAATCCCTCAAGGTTGAAGCGACCGTTTGCTGTGTTTCCCCGAATCCTGAATGTCGCACCATATGAGGGGCTTCACCCCATCCATAAATACCGTTATCGGCGAACAGTTTCACAAAAACGCACTCTTGATGGAGCGTTGTCCCTATGGCCATCTTGTGAGCCCGGATAACGGGGATCTTTGTCAGGAATACCTCGGTTTTTGTGAGTTTCATAAAAATTCTCTCCCTACTTTTCTCCGGTATGGAGATACGCGCTCAGTTGGTCGCTCGACATCCCGGCAATCCCGAGTTTTTCTACCGTCCTTCCGTCTTGATAGAAATCTCTGCTCTCAACCACAGAGAGGAGATGGTTGATACCGTCACAGACCGGTGTCGGAACGCTGAGCATACTTCCGATGGAGGATATCATGACCGTTCCGTAGGGTACATCTTCCTCTATATATCGCGACCAGATACGGTCTTTGAGACCCATGGGTTCACCCGGTTCCCGGTAGACACTCGGCGAGCTTCCATAGGAACGGTATACCGAATCTATATCGAGAGGGTCGTTGCCGATCGCTCGACTCACCGCCTGCTTTTCTCGGTCAACCGCATCCATGCAGGCAAGGACGCCCTTTGTCATGCCTTCGTTCATGAGTGAAAGCTTGCCGTCGCGTCTTTCCACTTCCGCGTAGTTCAATGTCATCGGGGCGGGGTGGATGATGAAATTGGGGTTGTTGAGACCCGTATCCAGCACATTTTTCCCCGTTTGGACGGTAAAGGCTCGATTTAATCGGTTCAGGATCTCAGGGGTATTCTGACCGGGAAACGCTGCGACGCGTCCAGGGGAGGAGAAGTCGCCATTCAGGTGAACACGCCATTTGATCTTGATCTTATTGGGGCTGAGCATCCTTGCTGCTTGCGGTAAGCTCATTGTTTCGCCCAACAGAACCTCGTTAACGAAATCGACCTTGCATTTCAGAGACTCAAATACCTCAAGACTTCCCGCGCAACCTGGAGTTAAAAGAAGGATATTTCCCGGTTTCAGCCAAGGCAGTGCTATTTCTGCCATATACTGCTGACCGTATGCCGGAACAGCTATGATAAAGATATCCCGGGAGTCCAATGCTTTTTGGGGATCATGAGTGACCCATGGGAGTTCTACAAAGCCTGTATCTGGGCCGTGGTCTCCCTCGAAATGAACGCCACCCGCCTCTTGGATCGCCTGAATGCGCTCGATCGATCGGGTAAAGACGGAGACATCATGGCCGTTCAATTTGAGCGCGACGGCGATTCCGAGCCCCCCGGGGCCGGCCCCCAAAACGGCGATCTTTTCCATACCGTGCTCACCTCGCGATCTGAAGATCCCGAGAAAAGTCCGTCAGGATCTCATGACCTGTCTCTGTAACCAGAATCATGTCCTCGATGCCAAAGTTGCCGATCTGATAGTCCGGGTGATCCGAAAAGATCGGCTCGACGGTCAGCACCATCCCTGGCTTGAGTTCAAAGTCGCTTCCGGCTGCAAGGGACAGCGGTTCGTGTATATCGAGTCCCACACTGTGGCCCACCCTCTCCAGGCCGGGAATATATTTCCCGAAGCCCATTTGATCGATCACATCTTTACAGGCATCGAAAATTTCGCGAGCCTTGATACCCGGCTTGATCACCTGGCTTCCCGCCTGTTGGGAGGCTCGGATCACTTCAAAAAACTGGCGTTGCTCGTCGGAAGACCCTCCGATGTTGGCCATCCTCATCATGTCGCACCAATAGTCGTTAAATTTGGCGCCCGCATCGACCAGCACCATGTCGCCTTTCTCCATTTTCTTGTCGAACGGAGGCACATTCATCATCTTGTATTTGACCTTCCCTGAACGAATAACGGCAAAGCCGGGCAGGTGGTTTGTGTGTTTTACCATCACCTCAAACATCATGCCGGCCAACTCCCGTTCCGTCATCCCCGCTTTTATGTTTTGAAAAGCGACCTCAAAGGCTTTGCAGGTGGCATCGCATGCCACTTTGATCGTTTCAACCTCCCACGCTGACTTGATCATTCTGATCCTCCAGATCAGATCGGCCGCATCGACGAGTTCTGCATGGGCGAGGCCATCTTTGAGCCTAAAGAAGTCCCTTTGGGACATGGCGAGGTACATTTCGGTGCCGAATTCCATTCCGATCGTCCCGTGACTCAATCCCATCCCTTCGATCACTTCTACGATTCCCTGAATCGGATCCCGGACCGCCCGTTTCTCGCGCCAACCTCCCCACAGGTGCACGTCCGATATCCAGGTCGTCTCCTCAACCATGGACTCCCACGCTTCGGGGACGACCAAAGCCGGACGCGCCTCCTTGGGAATGATCAGGCCCAGGGGACGATGTTTTGAATGCCAACCCGAAGTTTGCAAACCACTGAAATAGATGACATTCTCCTTGGCAGTGAGCAGCAATGCATCCAGGTCAGACCTGGTTAACTCGGCCTGTACGTTCTCTAGTCTCTGCTTGAACTCCTCTTGGGGAAACGGTTGAAATGGCACGATGGCCCCCTTTGCAGATTTACAGATTTACAGACTGTTTAGGCACAGCATATCGTGTCCCTACTCCCGGAGTTGGGGATTGGCCACGCGTTCATAGGCGCGGCTGATGAAGAAGATGCTCACCACGAGTAAGATCAACACGAGACCTGGGAAGAGTGCCCACCACCAAGCTCTTCGGAAAGCACCGGTGGCATAGGCGAGCTGCAGTAGCGATCCCCAGCTCGGGGCATCACTGCCGTAACCCAGGAAGCTGACATTTGCTTCGGTGATGATAGCCCATCCTGCACCCAGAGCGACATAGACGGCCGTGATTGGAAGCACATTTGGGAAGATATGGACAAAGATAATTCTGAGATCACTTGCCCCGATCGCTCGAGCCGCTTCAAGATAGCTCTCACTGATGATCGACAACGTTTGGGCTCGAACAACGCGTGCCGAGGAACGCCACATCAAAATGGTGATTGAGGCGATGATGATCCAATAACTTCGTGACAGCAGAGAGACGATGATGATGACAAAAGGCGCTACCGGAATGGTGTAAGCGATATCGACCATTCTCATGAGCACCTCCTCTATCCATCTCCCTTTATAATACCCGGCCACGATGCCCAAAATGGTGCCCAAGAATGCGACCGCTAAGCCGCTTAACAGCCCTATGATCAATGATATCCTTGTCCCATAAACGACCTGAGTGAAAACATCCCTTCCCAAACGGGTGGTTCCGAACCAGAATTTGGAAGATGGGGGTTTCATGAACTGGACTTTACCATCTTCACCTCGTATAAATTCATCCACGCCGTAAGGAGCGATTTGAGGGGCAAATATCGCAACGATGGCATATGAAAAGACCACAAATAATCCGAAAAGCGCCAGTTTATCTCGTCGGAAGATATCCCATTGTCCAACAAGAAAACCCTTTAGCCAGGTCAAAATGATCCCTCACCGAAGCTAATCGTACGTAATTCGTGGGTCCAAGACGACATAGATAAGGTCGACAATAAAGTTGGCCACGATCACCATTGCACCGATTAAAAAGAAGGCCCCTTGAGCGATCGGATAATCTCTGACACCGATTGCTTGAATCAAAGCTTGTCCTAAGCCAGGCCAGGAGAAGACAAACTCGACCACGGCCATCCCGCCTGCAGCCAGGCCTATGTAGGTCCCGGCTGCGGTTACAATGGGAAGCAGGCCGTTGCGGGCCGTGTGTTTTATTAACACTTTGAGTTCTGATAGCCCTTTTGCTCTGGCCGTTTGAACGTAATCGAGCTTCATGACCCTTAGCAGGGAATTTCGGAACAGCAACATCGGGAAGCCGATCAGATAAGCGCTCATGACCAGAGAGGGCAATACCAGGTGATGGAGAAAATCTAAAGAAAGATATTTATCCAAGAGACCGGTAGCAGTGTATCCGATAGATCGGATACCTCTGTACGGGAACCATCCCAACTGGAAGGAAAAGAACATCATCGCCAGCATCCCAGTCCAGAATACGGGAGGGGCACGGAGGCAGAGAACAACGGCGATTCCCGTTTTTTCTACCCATGTATTGTATTTCCATATCAGAATCAGGCCGCCAATGAGCCCCACGCTGTAGCTGATAAAAAAAGCCGAAAAGGAAAGAAAAAGTGTGTTCAGAAGCCGTGGCATGATGTACTCAAATACGGGGACATTGTTGAAAAAAGAGTGGCCGAAGTTTCCTTTAAGGGTATTGAAGATGAAAAGGTAGTATTGCTGGAAAACGGATTTGTCTAAGCCGAACTGAGCTTGCAAATCCTGGCGAGCCTTCGCGGGTAACAGTGGGCTTGTCAAAGCGATCGTTGGGTCGCCGGGGAGTAGCCGGAACATGATAAAGGTGATCGTTAAAATCAGAAACAGGGTGACGAGGGATGTGAAGATACGTCTCGTAATATAAGCGCTCATGGCCTGGCCTTCTTTATCTTGTATCTTGATAGATGGGGGGTGCGCCAAGCTAGCCAAGCTAGGTGACGCCCCCCCATCTATTCGGTTTTAAAATCGTCGTCCGTGGGTTACTAGTTGCCGAGCGAAGAAGCGGCGAGCCTTTCTCTCGGGATCAGTTCCGGATAGTGGAGACGCCCTCGACTATCCCAGGTGTAGCCTGCTTCTTCGAGTATCTGTCTGGTCCTCTCCAGATCGAACTCTCGAAGATCCAGGTTTGGATTGTGCCAGAACTCGTTGGCCGGTGCGATAAACGATTCGCCGCGCTGTCCGTACCCTTGCAGGATGACGTCGACGATAAAGTCGTAGTCGATCGCATAAGCCAATGCCTGCCTAAACTTGAAGTCCGCAAACGGGAGTATTTGCAGGTTAAAGCCGAGATAGTACACCCCAAAGTCCGGCTTTGTCGATAGTCCAAGCTCCCGTATTTGCTTCGCTTCATCGATCTGACCCGGCAGAAGTCGGCGTTCGTGGTAGTCTACATCACCGGATTGTACCGCAAACCACAGCGCTTCCGGGTTGGCGAACGGGATGAAGCGGAAGTTCACCTGGGGAGGCTGCCAGTGGCCTTCGAAAGGCTCTAAGTAGAGCTCTTCCTGTGGCCTCCAAAATCCCCACTTAAAAGGACCGCTTCCGATTGGATTGGGATTGTTCCACTTCAGGGGGGTATCCAAGCCTTCCCGTTGGACCACGTCCTCCCAAATATGCTTCGGGAGAATGTAGACCTTCGAGAAGGTCGTTTGAAGCACCCCTGGATAGGACGTCTCCATGGTCATCTTGAGCGTGTGGTCATCCAGGACTTGAATGTCGGTGAAAACACTGGTGAACGGGACCAACTCTGGCACCCCCCATCTGTCGATGTACTCGTAGCTAAACTTGACGTCCTCGGCAGTTACCGGTTTCCCATCATGGAACACCATCCCTTGTCTCAGGTTGACCAGAAGCGTCCTGTTGTCCAGCCACTCCCAAGATTCAGCCGCCCAGGGGACCGGTTGTCCGTTCGGAGCGATCCTGGCCAACGAGTCGTAGATCAGCTTCATGATATCTGGATTGTGACCTCCTGCGAAGTTGAGAGGATTCGAAGAGGTCAGCGGACTCACCCGTGCAAATTTTACCGTGTTATCGAAGGTCAAAGGCCTCAAGTTCAGCAGGTTCCATTCGTTGAACAGATTGTATCCCACCATGGGGGTCCATCCCTCGAAGCGCCCTTGACTGTGAGCCACGATCGAAGT
The DNA here is from genome assembly GCA_046758705.1 of Bipolaricaulia bacterium. GTDB lineage: Bacteria > Bipolaricaulota > Bipolaricaulia > JBHIAT01 > JBHIAT01 > JBHIAT01. The sequence goes on along the minus strand of JBHIAT010000036.1, from coordinate 11,841 downwards.
GACATGATACAACGGTATCGCTGGAACCTGTTCGTTCAAAATCTCCTGGGCTTGATAGACCAATTCCCGACGCTTCTCCAAGTCCACCTCTTGGCGTTGAGCCTCCACAACCTCATCGTAAAGCTCATAGGAAAATCTTTGGAAGTTTTGACCCGTTGTATGGAAAGGACGATACAGGAGTACATCCGGGTCCAGTCGCTCAGGTCGGGAAACGTACCCAAATACCCATGCATTGTAATCGTCATGGGGAGATTCACTGATCAGAGAGAATACTCCCGAATAATTCATGGGGAGGGCTTCGACGCTAAGACCCAGATCGCGCCACGTACGGATCAACAGGTTTCCGGCCTCGAACCTAACAGGATCCCAACTGCTTGCCGGATAGGGGAATACGATCTCGTCAACAACGGCTCCCCCGGTGAGGATCCCCTCTTCGGTGACGCGTATTTCAGCGCCAACTCCACTGACTGCAAACAGGATTGAGACAACAGCAACCACGATCGAAATTCGTCTGAGAGACATGCCCTTGCACCTCCTAGGATGGAGTTTTTGCATCTACCCACTTCGCTTCGGCGGCTTGTATATCACCTCCTTTTTAAGTTTTCAAGATTTTTCGCAAATGTGGTGAAGTTATCCTCCTCTTCAATGCGGTCGATATCCTCCACTATACGTTTCACTTGATCCTTATCATAGATATCTTCAGTGAGATTGAAGAACTTGCCGCTCAATTCGTCTTCTGTCATGGGATTTTTGAGGTCGCCTTTCGGGGTTTCTACATAACGGCTCCGCTGTTCCCCACTCTGGGTAAAGATAGTCACTTCGGCGGTCAGTTGGTCGGGGAATTTTCGCTCAGATCGATCATCGACTTTGACCGCCACCTTTCTGACGACTTCTAGAACCGAACGGTCCTGATTCACTTTCTGGAAAGATGACGGGGTTAAGTTCGTTTCATGAATCAGCAAACCGATACAAAATGGCAAGCTGAACTGTGCATCGGTGATAGAAGTCGGTTCGCCAATATTATGATACTCATCTGCCAGAAGTGCGAAGGTCTCTACCTCCACTTTCACAATATCCTGAGGGCGAATCTCGTGTTCCTGTAGCAACTTTTCTGTGGCTTCGAGTGCCGGATGCAAGAAGCGGCATGCTGGATAAGGTTTGAATTCTACCTGGAGTAACCCATAGTTCTCACCGAGTGAGTCGGCCACTCCGGTTATCCCTATCTTTTCGGATTCATCCTCTATCCAGAAACCGAGATCACCATCTAAAAAGTTGGATGGTCCTGTGAACCCTTGCTGGGCGAGGATAGACGCGTGGATGCCTGCTTGAACGGTGTAACCAAAACCGGACTTGAGCATGGACCGTCCACCAGCGATCTTCCTTTCCTTTCTTACGGTAGGGACAGGTGAGGTATTGAAGGCCAGTCCAAAAGCATTTTCCAATTGCCTGTTGTTCAATCCCAGCAATTTCCCAACTGCAGCAACCACACCTGTGATTTGTAACGTGCCAAGGTCCCACATTCCGCTAAAGCGCCCGAGCTTGGGTTTTAGGCATGCTACCGTCCTGATAGAGGTTTCATAGCCGATCACGATCGCTTCGATGATCTGTTTCCCGTCTGATCCCATGATCTCTCCAATGGAGAGCACCGTTGGGATCACGGTGGCGCCGTGATGTCCGAATAGCGTATCGTCGAAATCCAAGCTGTTCGCCATGGTGGCATTGGCGAACGCTGCATAGGGGTAAAAGCACTTAAAACCTTCCCCTAAAACAACGCTTTGAGGACTCCCGATTGCGTTCCTTACAAATTCAGTCACGATCGATCCTTCACAGGATTGATAACCGCCGATGGCACAACCTAAGGTATCCAGGAAGCATTTTTTGGCGGTCGATATGACCTGTGGGGGAAGGGATTCATATCGAGTTTCCCTCACGAAGTTGATCAACTCTTGGGTGGTACGATCTTTCCCTTTCACATTCACAGGCACCTCAAGACGGATAGTTGGTAAAGTATAATAGTATTTGCTTAATTTAGTTATTAAGCTATCACATAAATGGACCTTTTGTCAAGAGGTCCATCCGCAAATCGTCATCTTGTATTGCATATATAAGTTGTAGTATACTGGTTAGACCAGTATACCAGACTGCTCAATCTACTCACACGGGTGGGGTGGAATTATGAAGGCAGCATGTGCTCCATATGCGGAGTTCCCGGAGACGGAATATCGATCACGGTTCGAAAAAGCCCAACAGGTCATGGCGGAACGAGGCCTTGACACTTTGCTCGTCACCGGCAAGGAGAACGTCGTTTACTTCACCGGTCTGCAGACGATCGGATGGATGTCGAAGCATCGACCTCTGGGAGCGATTCTACTTCGGGATATAGATACACCGATCCTGGTTATCCCGGAGTCTCTCTTTTCCGTTGCGGAAGCGACCAGCTGGATCGAAGACGTCCGGTATTGGGGTGGGACTCGCTTTCCCGATGTCCCTCGGGATCCGATCGACGCCATCGTGGCGGCGATCGTTGACCTGTCGTTGAATCGGGCACGAGTTGGGATGGAGCTGGGCTATGGTCAGCGCCTCGCCATGCCACAAAACGATTATGAGGCGCTTAAGCGCGCGCTCCCCGCGCTCGAGATCGTCGATGGATCGGACGCCCTGTGGCAGCTACGCATGGTGAAGAGTCCGGCGGAAGTCGAAGCGATTCGCGCCGCGTGCAACGCGACCTCCACTGCGTTTGAAACCGCATTCGAGGCCATACATGAGGGGATGACCGAACGCGAGCTGGGGAGGATCATACTGCAAGAGATGTCTCAGACCGGGTATCCACCGGGCTTCATCATGGTCCGATCCGGCCGCGACAAATACAAGATGATCAACGTTCCCCCGTTTGACAAACCTCTAAACAAAGGCGATTTGGTCGTCGTGGATGCCGGGGCCACCTATAAAGACTATTGGGCCGACTTCATGCGCATGGCGTCCATCGGGGGGCCGACCGAAGAGCAGAGGCGATACTTCGAAGCGGATCTGGCCGCCCAACAAGCTGGGGTTGAAGTGATCCGGCCCGGAATTCCAGGAAAGCGCATCTTTGAGGCGGCAGCGGCAACCCTGAAAGATCTGGGCATGGAACAACAGGCGAGAATCGAGCGGATTGGGCACGGCGTCGGGCTGGACGTCCACGAGCCCCCGTCTCTCGATGGCAAGGCGGAGTTCCAGCTGGAGCCAGGGATGATCCTGACAGTTGAGCCGATCTTTACCGATCCGGAGGGCAAGATCGGGAACTTTGCACTTGAGGATATGGTGCTCGTAACGGAAGATGGCTATGAGATTCTGTCCACATTTCCCAAGGAGCTTTGGATTGCATGATCTTTATCCTTACCCTTTCAATCCGAAAGGAAGAAAATGTTCAAAACTCTGAGTAGCCGACGTCTCTCAGATGATGCGGTTCGGCAGATCAAGCAGTTGATCAAAGAGGGAACGCTCTCGATTGGGGACAAGTTGCCCAGCGAACGTCAGCTTGTCCGAGAGTTGGGGACCAGCCGTGTCCCGGTGCGAGAAGCGTTGCGGATGTTGGAGGCCCAGGGTCTCATCGAGGTACACCCCGGTAAGGGGGCATTCGTGGTGGGATCTCCCGATGAGGCAGAATCGGTGGCCCATTTGAAACGTTGGTTTTGGGAGAATCGAGACCGGGTGCTCGATCTGCTGGAGGTCCGTGGCGCGGTCGAGCAGGAAGCGGCCTATCTCGCCGCCCGGAGAGCGGACGAACAGGACATCGAACGGCTCCGATCGATCCTGGAAAGAACGGACCAAGCCATCGAGCGGGGAGACATCAAGGCGATTGTCAAAAACGATCAGATGTTTCACATCGCCATCAGCCGAGCGAGCAAGAACGAATTTTTCCCCACGTTGGCTGAGCAACTGATCGATGCACTCTATGAGAGCCGAAAATCCTTGCTTGAATTGCCGGGATTGCCGGCCAGCTCGATTCACGAGCATTACCAAATCTTCTATGCCATCCGCGAACGAGACCCTCAGGAGGCCAAAGTCGCCCTGCTCAACCACTTGGAGCGTGTTAAGCAGGCGATCAAGAATCTCAGGAATTAACTATAACTGAGGAACGAACATCGATGAAAATTGCTGTGTTGGGTGCCGGACCTGGAGGGCTGGCTGCCGCCGCAGCACTGGCCCACCAGGGATTTGATGTCAACGTCTTTAACCGATCCCAGAAGCGCATTCGTCCTGTCCAAGAGGCAGGAGGGGTGCAGATCGACGGAGCTTACGGTGGGGAGTTCGTGCCGCTTCCCGTGGTCAGCGACGACCCGAAGGAAGCGCTCTCAGGACGCCAGTTGTTTATGATCATGACTCCCGCCTACGGTCAGGAATATATGGCCCGGATGGTCATCCCTTATCTTGAGCCGGGGAAGATGCTGTTGCTCTGCTCCGGATCGGCCGGTTCACTCTGTGTCGCTCAACTGCTGGATGATGCGGACATAGACTACCTGGATGACGTGCTTATTGCGGAGACGGTGACCCTGCCTCAATCTGCCCGCCTGGTAGACGAGGCGAGCCTGCGGATCAAGCTTCCCGCTCAGCTGAGAACGGCGGCGTTTCCGGCGACCAATACCCCCAGAGCGATCGAGTTTCTCGAGGGTATCCTCAACGTCTTTGCCGCCGCCAACGTGTTTGATACCGGCCTGAACAATCCCAACTTCATTATCCATCCCGCCCCGATGCTGTTAAACTATGCGGAGATCGAAAGACGAGATCTGAAGCTGTCGATCATGAATGAGGGGATGACTCCCGGGGTACTGCGTTGCATGGACGCTGTGGATACGGAAAAGCAGGCGTTACTCACCGCTTTGGAGATCGAGCCGATCACGGTCGATGACCTGTACCGGGAGCTTGGCAGCAGCCCCAGCGTCTATCGGGAACCGGGGGAGCCGATGGGCCTCAGAGACAGAATCTGGAGACGGTATGTGGAGGAAGATGTGCCCTATGGATCGGTGATGATGTCATCTCTCGGTTCCCTGCTGGGGGTGAGCACGCCTGTCTGTGACGGGATCAATGCGGTTCTATCGGTCGTTGAAGAACGGGACTACTGGACAGAAGGGCGAACAGTGGACAAGCTGGGCATTGACGGGATGACGCGAGCTGAGTTGATCACCTATCTGCAGACCGGCAAACGCTGACCGTTGAACCTTCAGAAAGGAGTGCGAATGCAAATCGAGCGGGCTGAGGTCTTGCTCACCAAGATCCCTGTCATTCGAGCTCATAAGATGGCCATCGGCACCACGACGCACCAGGAGAATGTTATTGTAAAACTCTTTGCCGATGACGGGACGATAGGTCTTGGGGAAGCGCCCCACATGGTGCGCTTCTCAGGGGCAGGCGAGACGCAGCGGACCGTCACCGCTGTGCTGAAGGAGTTTCTCCTGCCGAGCGTGCTGGGTCAAGATCCTCTGCGGATCGAAGCCCATCAGCACAGCATGGAAGCAGCGTTGCCTCAGAACCCCAGAGCCAAAAGCGCGGTGAACATGGCGCTTTATGACTTGGCCGGAAAGATTCTTGAAACGCCCGTCTATAATCTTCTCGGTGGCAAGTGTCGCGACAGCCTGCCGTTGAGTTGGTCGATCCCAATTACCGACTTCGATGCCGGTGTCGAAGAGGCCAGCGAAATGGTCGACCGAGGGTGGAAGGTGTTAAAGATCAAAGTAGGTCGCCCTAATCCCAACGATGATGTCACCATGGTCAAGCTCATACGAGAAACTGTAGGAGAGGTCGTTCACCTTCGGGTCGATGCGAATCAGGCGTACGACGTGAAGACCGCGATCAAAGTCACCAACGCGATTGAGGACTATAACATTGACTTCATGGAGCAACCGGTTCACAAACAAGATCTCGCCGGGCTTGCCGAAGTATGCCGATCCGTGAGGATGCCGATCATGGCCGATGAGGCGGCCGATTCCCCACGTGATGTATTTCATATCGCCACCTACCGGGCTGCCGAGATCATCAGCGTGTACATCAACAATCCAGGTGGAGTCAGTCAAGCCAAGAAGATGGCCGCCGTCGCTGAGGCGACGGGACTCAAATGCTACATCGGTGGGGCGCTCGAAGGACCGGTGGGCGCGAGCGCGTGTCTGCACTTTGGGGTGTCGACACCCTCGGTGACCTATGGTTGTGAGATGGGAGGCCAATTTCTTCTCGAACGCGATGTCGCGGCGACTCCGCTGCAGTTTAAGAACGGAGAACTTTATGTTCCCGATGGAGTGGGTTTGGGAATGGATCTGGATCAGAGGCGGTTGAACGAGTACATTATCAATTCCTATACGGTGTCGATTTAATCGGCCGAAGACTGCCCCGATTTGAGCGCTCCTATCTTTGACAGGGGAGGACTCAGGGAGTAGACTGTAGCTGTAGCTGTATGAACCGATTGGGACCGAGTGGATTGTAAGGGTGTTAAAACAGCATGCGAAGCAGCTCGCTTGGGTCAGAACGGTTCGATGTCGTGGTCGTGGGGAGCGGTCCGGCCGGGTCGGCGGCGGCGCGAACGGCAGCGGAGTCCGGGGCCCGGGTGCTGATGCTCGAAGAGCATCAGCAAGTCGGCAGCCCGGTCCAGTGTACCGGTCTGTTGAGCGTGCGTGGGGTGGAGGAGACCGGCGCAAGCCAGGCAGTGCTGATCCGGGAGATCACCGGCGCGTTCGTCTACGCTCCGGACGGCAGGAGGTTGGAGATTCGCGGCCGGGAAGCGAAAGCATGGGTCATCGATCGGGGTGAGCTCGACCGAGAGCTGGCCCGGCGTGCCGAGGCGGCGGGTGTTGAGGTCCGGACCGGCGTCCGGGCCATCGACCTGGAACCGGAGACGGGGACGCTTCGGATTCTGAACGATGGTCGGGAGGGGCAGATCCAAGCCGGAGTCGTGGTCGGTGCCGACGGTCCAAAGAGCCAAATCGCTGCCTGGGCCGGATTGCCCCCGCCGCAGAAACTGATCTTCGGCTTCCAGGCAGTCGTCCCCTATCGGGCGGAGCACAAGGATTTTGTCGAGGTCTTTCTGGGGAACGACCTCGCCCCCAACTTCTTCGCCTGGGCCGTCCCAGAGACGGACGGCTATGCCAAGATCGGCCTGGGAACAGACGCGGGGAGGCAGGGGCGCGTCTGCTTCGATCGACTGTTGGCGCGGACCGCCACCCAGATCGACCAGGTCCGGGCGTTCCAGGGCGGGCTGATCCCGATCGGCCCTGCTGCCCACACCGTCTCCGATCGGATCCTGTTGGTCGGGGATGCGGCCGGCCAGTCGAAGCCGACGAGCGGCGGCGGTATCTACACCGGCACCGTCTGCGGCAAGATCGCCGGTGAGGTGGCTGCCAGTTGTGCCCTGGCGGGAGAGACCTCCAACCAGGCGCTCTCCGAATATGAACGTCGCTGGCGCCGGGTCTTGGGAAGGGAACTCGCCTTCGGTATGCAATTTCACCAGCTCCTGTGTCGGTTGAGCGATCCGTGGATCGACCGGATTTTCACCCTCCTTGACGATCCGAAGGTGCTCAACATCATCACAGAGTTCGGGGACATCGACTACACCAGTCGCCTTACCAAAGCGCTCGCCAAATCCCCTCGGTTCTGGGGACGGTTTGCGACGCTCCTCCCCGGCGAACTCGACGGCCTGATCCGATCTCTCAAATAGACACTTCGACTCCAGGCGTTCGGACTTGACCGGTTCTCTCAGACGTGCTATCTTTAGTAAAAATGATGAACCGCTTTAGTAATTTCCTGGGGGGGATCATCCAGTACGTCGTGTTGATGGTCCTGATTCTCAGTTTGCTGTCCACGCCCTATATCCCGCTCCAGATCGCCGCAGCGTTCGTCCTGCTGCTCGCGCTGCTCGCGGCAGCCGCCCTCCTCCGTTCGCAGGTTCCCTTCCGACTCGTCTTCCTCATCTCCCTGCCGATCGTCTTTTTGCCGGTGTTCACCGATCTTCCTGTGGAGGAGCAGGGCGTGCTCACCTACCTGCAGATGACCCTGATCGCCATCCTCGGCGGCTTGGTGCTGACGCGCATCAGGATCACCCGGGAGCAGGTCATCTCTAGATTCTCCGATCTGGGAGTGGTGATCGGCGCGGCCGCTTTGCTTCTCTATGCGGTGTTCCCTCCCCAGGATTGGCTGCTCGCGATCGTCGCGGTCGAGAGTGTGATCCTGTACCTGGCGTTGAACACCCTACACCGTCAGCGAAGCGGGATGCCCAAGGAGATTCAGCTGGTGTTGATCGTCCTCCTCTCCTTGGTGATCGTCTGGTCCGGGATGGTGAACTATACCATCCGGGCCGAGCTGCGCCGCGCCGAACGGCTGATCCGAGAGGGACAGGTCGACACCGCCCTGGCGAGCTACCTCCATGTGGAGGCGCTCAATCCTCAGGAGCGGACCGCCATCACCCAGCTGGGCGACATCTACTTCGAACGACGGCAGTGGAGTGAAGCGCTGTACCGATACGAACGACTACAGCGGTTGAGCGACGATGCTCTGGGGGAGCGGTTGGCCAGACGGCTCAAGGGGACGTTGAAAGGGCTCGCCGAATCCCAGCTCATCGTCGGGAACTTCGCGGAGGCGAGAGCGTACCTGGAGCGGATCGGGGGGACAGACGAGCTGGTTCCCTATCTCCTCGTGTTGCAGGGACTCTCGGAAACGGAGATCACCGGCGCGCTTCTCGAGTTCATCCAGCGACTCAAGATCGGGATCGACCTGGAATCGTTGCGGGAGTACGTCGATGGGCTCCTGGACACGATCGAAACCGGCACGATCCGCATCAAGCTACAAGACGAGCAGCTTGCCCGGTCGTTCCGGGTGGAGGTCGAGAGCAGCTCCCTAGAGCAGCTTAAGACCCTTCTAATCGATTACTTGGAACATCGCGCCCGGCAGGCCTCGGACGACCGGGAGACACTCCACTGGTACCGGGCCCGGCTTCTTGTTGAGGAAGATCCCAACATCCGCAAACAGGTCGAGGCTCTGGAACAGGCGCTGCGCTGAGTTGAGGTCAGACATGGACGGGGTGTTCGCATTGATCATGGCGGGGGGGAGCGGCCGACGGCTCTATCCACTTAGCCGTAAAGAGTTTCCTAAGCAGTTCCTCGATCTGACTGGGGAAGGGACGTTGCTGCAGAACACCGCCGAACGGCTCCGGCCCCTGATCCCGCCCGGGCAGACCTATGTGGTGACCGAGAAACAGTTCGCCGAGTTCGTCTCCGAGCAGCTCCCTGAGTTGCCGGCCGAGAACCTCATCACCGAACCGGTCGGCCGGAACACCGCTCCGGCGATCGGGCTGGCGGCGATCCGCCTGAAGGCGGTTGATCCTCAGGGTATTATGGTCGTGTTGCCAGCCGATCATGTGATCAAACGGCGGGAGATGTTTTTGAACCTCTTGAAGGCAGCGATCCGCGTCGCTCGTGATGGAACGCATCTGGTCACACTGGGGATCCACCCCGATCACCCGGCGACCGGGTATGGCTATATTGAGTACCATCCGGATCGTCTTTGGCCCGATACGCCGGCCTATCCAGTTCGCAGCTTCACCGAGAAGCCCGATCGAACGACCGCCCAAGAGTTTCTGAGTCGAGGAAACTTTCTGTGGAACAGCGGCATGTTCATCTGGCGGATCGACACGATCCTCAGGGAGATCCAAACGCACCTGCCGGACGTCTATGACGGTCTGATGGAGATCGATCGCTCGACAGGTGTTAACGTGTTGGAGACCGTCTACCGTGGCTTGGAGAGAATCTCCGTCGACTACGGCGTGATGGAGCGGGCTGGAGATGTGGTGGTGATCCCCGCCGAGATCGGTTGGAACGATGTCGGCGACTGGTCAGCGATGGCGTTCGTCCACGATCCGGATGAAGCAGATAATGTCGTACACGGAAAACATGTCGGCATCGACACCCAGGGGTCGGTGATCTACGGGAACGTACAGAAGACGATCGTCACCATCGGGGTCGAGGGCCTGGTGATCGTTGACACCGAGGATGTCCTGCTGATCGCTGATAGGGAGAGGATTCAGGCGGTTCGAGAGATCGCCGAACGGCTCGACCCGTAAACCCGGGTTAACTGGTTAACTTCTCAATGCACCTCGGTGTGATGCTCCTGCGTGACACCAAGGGCCCTTCCTCTCCCATATCCATCTCCAACCCGGAACAGGGGATATCTTGTCTTCGATGATCCTCGCCGTAGTGGAAATCAAAGAGCGTGGGCTCTCCTAGGGAATAGGACTTGCTCCATCAGGAAGCTGATCTCGATGGATCTGGGGAATGCAGGGCAGCGTAGCGGTGTTCGCTCTCTACCGTCATGCCGGGACACAACCAAAAGATCGACATCATACATCTTTTGTACCGGGAGCTAAGTGGATCAAGTTAAGATTCTGATGGTTTATGACTTGACATATGGATGAAATTAACTATAATTATTCTGAGGAGGAGATAAACATGATGGATGATGAAATGGAACTGGATCTGGAAAGATTTACAGGAATAGGTAGGAGTTATCAACCCAAAGTTTCAATAAGACGTACCGGTCAGATCGGATTTTCCGTTGGTGCAATACAGCAATTTAACCTCAAAGACTATTCCTATGCTGTTTTGTTTTACGACTCTACTCACATGGTTATTGGGATAAAACCAACAAAAGAACCCGAAAAAGATGCATATAGTCTTAGGGTTAGAGATGTGGGTGCTGATGTTACAGCTAAGGCATTTTTGGACTACTTCCAAATCCCTCACACAGAGACGAAACAGTATAAAGCAATGTGGAGTGATAAGTATCAAATGGTACTTGTCTATCTAAACTCAAATGACTAAATAAATGGGTGTGGATGTGTAGGCATAATAAGGAGTAGAATATGGTGTGGATTAGATGTATAATAGAAATAGAAACCATACAGTGGAAAAAGCAGAGCAGGGCCCCGCATCTCTCTGGGGGCGTAGTGCAATTAGTGAGCACACCAGGCTTACGACCCGGGGATGCGGGTTCAATGCCCGGCCTCTCCACAATTTTTACCACCGCGTATTCTCAAGCACATCGACGACACAGGCGGAAATCATGTGCTTCTTACCTGCCTCCAGATTCGCCTGTTCCCGCTTTTCGTGCTTCTTCGATGAGGTCGATCCCATACAACCCTGCCACTCGTTCATCTATCTCTCGCTCTACCCGTTCAATCCGTTCAGTAAGTTCGGTAGTTTCGTCACGGACGGTGTTGAAGAGGCGCAGATCAGGCGTCCCTATCCGACGTGCGCGGCTAGTGAACTGATTAGCCGTCAGCGTCCACAGCTGCTCCAGTGAGTTACGGCTGCTGGACTCGGCAGGCGCGGTGCCGATATCGTGCAGGAACTTTTCCACCCGCTTGCGTCGCTGAATGTGCAGCTGCTGCGCTTCCTTTGCCAACTTCGCCACTGCCTCCCGCTCTGCTGTCGGTGCGTCGGGGATGGGTAGGGTTTCCATGTAGATTGTTTTGAAGCGAATCCGGCCACCTTTCTTCTCGTCGCCAAGCACGGAAGCACACGATTCCAAGTACTCAAACGCGGGCGCAGAGTTCAGTACACCAAGCAGATACCAGTTGTCAATCGGTATGAAAAAGGCTGTTGCTTCTACATAATAGCCGTGTTCATCCATCGAAAAGCGTGTCTCTTTACCAATGTCAGGATAGACGATTTTCGGGCGGTCGAAGAAAGGGATATAAGCAGCCTGTGGCTGTTGAAGTTCATACCACTCTTGTTGAGTAACTCGCTCCTCTAGCTTGTGTTGGAACGGCTTTAGCGTAACAATTGTGCAATCAGAATCCAACCCGTCCAAAACGGGTCAAAAACA
>JBHIAT010000035.1:0-25618 GCA_046758705.1 Bipolaricaulia bacterium | reverse complement strand
ATACTGACAATCTGCTGGCGGGGAGTCATCTCTGGATCACTGTCCACCTGCACGCCCAGATAAGTGGCGCCGGTGAATAATGAGGCTGAAAGGGAATTGACGCTCCCCAACAGCACGTTAAACAGACCGTTGGTCACCACCACATCTTGAGTCTCAGTCCAGAGAGCCGTGCCCCCGCTGGCCACATCGTAGAGTTTGAAGATCATGGAGAATGTGCCACTCAGCGGAATTCCACTGGAATCGGTCAGCCGACCCTGATAGTTGATCATCTCGGGCACGGCGGGTGAGCTAATCGCGGATGAGAAGAAGAAGATCACCACAACCAGTAGCCCCACCATCGCCACAAGTTGTAAGCGCCTGCTTCGCTTCATTAGATTCACTCTCCTTCTTTAGTTGTTCCTCTTTTTTGTTTGGTTTTAAATAATTCCCCCTAAAGTTAAAGTCATGTTGTGTTTCAGCACCCTAACCACTGAACCACTTAGCGTCCATCTGTCAAATTCAGCTAACTGATTTGGCGGAAATGATCTCAGTTTTAACCTCCTAATATAATTATTCCCATAAAATCCCTACTTTCAGACATCATGCTTCATCGACTCCCTCAGCCCGAAGGTGGCGTAGAAGCCTTGAGCAGTGGGGTTGATGTGCTTGATCGAAGGATCCTGCGTCTTATAGTTCCACAGGGTGATATCGTCCAGGAAGGGAAAGTGAGGTCAATGTGAACGACTGAGTCTAATTCTCAAGCGAGTTCACTCAGTAGCCCTTAGAAGAGCCAATCCTTGACTAAATCCTTCAAATCAGTGGCGAATGCTGCTTGAGAGCCTTCCGCTTTGTTCCGACCCAGGTCCAGCACGTAGATGTAATCTGAAATCTCAATGGCTTCCCGTATATTTTGCTCCACCAATACGATCGCCTTTCCCTCTTCCTTTAACTCAATCAACTTGTTGCGGATCTCCTTAGCGAACATCGGGGCCAATCCCGCCGTGGGCTCATCCACCAACAGCAGATCGGGATCGGGCATCAGCGCGCGGCCCAGCTCGACCATCCGTTGTTCACCCCCGCTTAAGAAGCCCGCCTTGACCTTCCTTTTTCTGGCAAGGTTTGGAAACCGCTTGTAATTCTGCTCAAGCTTCTCCCTGATCCGTGTCTTATGACGTCTGAACGTCCACGCCCCCATCGCCATGTTCTCCTCCACCGAGAGATAGGGAAAGACGTTTCGACGTTGCGGAATGTAGGCGAGCCCCTTCTCTGAAGCGGTGTAGGGGGCCATTCCCGTGATATCCCCGTCGTTATAGAGGATCCTGCCCCGATGGGGCTTGAGAAAGCCATAGATCACCTTCAGCAGCGTGGACTTGCCCACACCATTGGGGCCGATGATCGCGGTGATCTGGGCCACTTGGGCTTTGACGGAGACCCCTTGAAGGACGTGAATGTCTCTATAATAACCGGCAAACACCGCTTCGACCTTCAGCATCGTTCTTCAATCACCGAGATAGGCCTCCACGACCCGGTCATCGTCCTGGATCTCTGCCGGGGAGCCGTCGCAGATCTTTTCACCATCGAACAGGACGATCAGCCGTTCGCTCAAGCCGAATATCGATTGGAGATCATGGCTGATGATGATGAATGTCCGTCCGTCTTGGTGCATTTCCCGGATATAGTTATGGATCTCCGCCTTCAACTTGGGATGCACGCCGGAGAACGGCTCATCGAGCAGGATCACGTCGGGGTCCAGCATCAGGATCCGTCCGAGCTCCAACAGCTTCTGCTGTCCGCCGGAGAGGTTTTTCGCGTATTCGTTTTTGAGGTGATCGATGCGCAAAAACTCAAGGATCTCCGAGGCCTTTTCGAGTTGGTCCCTGCGATCGTGACCGTCGGATGTTCGCGCGGCGAACGCCGGGACCAACATATTCTCTAAGACGGTCATCCTTCGGAAGACCTGGGTCACCTGGAACGTCCGTCCGATGCCGCGCTTGGCGATCTCATAGAGGGGGAGACCGTCGATCCGCTGGCCGCGGAAGATGATCTGGCCCGCCGTGGGTTTGAGCGCCCCGCTGATCATGTTGATCGTGGTCGTCTTCCCCGAGCCGTTGGGACCGATGATCCCCAACAGCTCATTCTCCCCGACCTCAAGCGACAGCTGGTTGACCGCCCGGATGCCCCCGAAATCCTTGACCAGATCGATAAGCTCGAGCATCCCCCTCCTCCCTCCTTCCTCCTGACATCAGGAACCGGCCTCCGAACCCTCGGCCTGCTCCAGGTCCAGCTCGACCTCCGGCTCGGTTTGCAACTCAACCCGCCGGCCGGCAAACCGTTGGTAGAGCGGATAAATCAACCCGTTCTGAGAGAATCTCAAGATCAACACCAGCGCCAACCCGAAGATGACAAACCGCCACGTCCCAAGCGCTCTCAAGTACTCCTGGAGGAACTCCACGATCGTAGCCCCGGCAACCGCTCCGGCCAGGCTCTCGATCCCTCCGATCACTGACATGGCGATGACCAGCCCCATCCTGGGGATTTCCATGATGCTATTCGGGGTGAGGGTTCCGATGTAATGGGCGAAGAACCCCCCGGCCAGCCCGGCGAAGAAGCTGCTGATCACAAACGCCATGATCTTATACCGGACGGTGTTGACGCCCATCGCCGCGGCGGCCTGCTCGTCCTCGCGGATCGCCCGGAAAAACAGTCCATACCGGGACCTCAACAGCGCCCACATGATCAGCAGAGAGATGGCCAACAGACCGAGGATCGTGTAGTAGTAGGGGACCTTGGATAAAGGGGAGTAGAGGTAGGGGACGGTTAAGCCCATATCACCTCGGGTGAACTGGTATTCGGCGTTCAAGGTGATTCTGATGAGCTCGGAGAAGGCGATGGTGAACAGAGCGAGGTATGGCCCGCTCATCCTTAAGACCAACACCCCAACCAACAGGCCCACCGAGGCTGCCATCAGCGCCCCGATGATCATCCCCAGCCACGTCGGGAGCTGGAGGTGGATCGCCAGCAAACCGGAGGTGTAGGCCCCGATCCCCGCCAGGGCCATGGTAGCGAACGAGAACTGTCCGGCAAATCCGGCGAGCAGGGTCCACGACGAGGCCAACAGCGCATAGTAGCCGGCCATGATGCTGACGTGGAGCCGGTAGGAGTGCATGAAGGTCGGCACGGTCAGGCCCAAGACGATCGCTATTCCGACAACCCCAAGGTTTCTCTTCATCACTTCATTCGCACGTGTCGCTCACCGAAGAGCCCGGTCGGCCTCACCAACAGGATGATCGCCAACAGCAACACCCCGAAGGCGTTCTTGTAGGCCAGGCCCCTGGTCATATCGAAGAAGTAGACCGAACCCAAGCTCTCGATCTCACCGAGTAGGAGGCTGCCGATGATCGCCCCCTTGATGGAGCCCATCCCCCCCAGGACGATGATGACGAACGACTTGATCCCGGGCAGGAGGCCCATAACCGGCGAAATGAGGAAGATCGGGCCGATGAGCGCCCCGGCGCCACCGGCCAACGCCACCCCGATTCCGAACGCCAACAGGTTCATGCGGTGCGGATTGATCCCTACGATCGCTGCGGCATCCCGATCCTGGCTTACCGCTCGCAGGGCCTTTCCCACAAACGTCGCGCCGATGATCAACAACAGTGTCACCACGATGACGATCGCCGCTCCAGAGACGATCAGTCGGTTGTTGTCCACCGTCAGGAATCCCATGACCGTGGTTCCCGACATGAAGTCCGGAGGCTTCTTGGTCCAGGGTCCGAAGACGGACATCGCCAGATTCTGGAGGAAGATCCCCAGCCCGAAGGTGATCAATATCGCGTACTCGTCCTTGCGCTCGACCGTTCCGGTGTACAGGGGGCGGAGGAACAGGGACTGGATCACCACACCGATCAAAAAGACCGCGACGATCGCCAGGAAGACGGACAGGATCGGATGGACCCCGAACAGGGTGGCCAGGTAATAGGAGACAAACGCGCCCATCATGTAGAACTCACCGTGGGCGAAGTTGACCAGCTTCAACACCGAAAAGATCAGCGACAGGCCGACGGCCATCAGCGCATAGAGCAGACCGATGACCAGCCCGTTGACCGCCTGAGCGGTGAAGAACTCCATGGAGCCCTCCGAATGATCCGAATGAGTAGAGGCCCCCTCCCTCAGAGGAGGGGGCCTCCTATGTCCTACGCTCCTTCCACTACAGCTACGGCTTCAGGATCGGGGGCCAAGCGAGCAGTGCATCGGTGAAGTTCTGCCCCTCCTCCGTGTACTGGATGACCACTGCCTTAGCGCCCGGCCACTGGTGGAACATGTAATCGGGCGTCCGCTCCAGTGAGAAGGAGATCTTCCCCAACACTCCGTTGTATTGGATCTTCTCAAGCGCGGCCACGATCGCATCCGGATCGGTCGATCCGGCCATCTCGATCGCCTCGGCCAGGACGTAGACCGAGTCATAAGCCTCCATGGCGGCGAACGTCGGCGTCTTGCCGGTGCGCGCCTCGAACTTGGCCACGAACTCCGTGATGTTCGGGGTGACGCCGAGAACCGGGTGGTAGCCCGTCTTCGTCAGGGCAAAGACACCGTACTCGCCGACCGTCTCCCAGAACTCCGGGTACAATGCGCTGGTCCCGACCGCGAAGATGGCTGTCTCCCGCGTGGTGGCCAGACCAAGCTCGGCCGCCTGCTTCACGATCAGATACTCCCCGGTTCCGGTGAAGATGTCCATCACCAGGTCCGGCTGCGGACTCATGGCTTTAAACATCAGCAACTGCGGGGTGAAGTCGGCGACCGTCCGCTCAGCCACGATCGAGGTGTAGCTGACCGGCTGCCCGTTGATGTTCGTCTTGCCGATCAGGTTCTCTCTGAACACCCGATCGACTCCCAGGCCCCAGTCGGTGTTCTCCACGATTGCCACGACGTTTCTGGAGCCAATCGCCTTCATCCAATCGGCCACCTTAGTGTAGAAGAGCGAGTTGGCCGGGGCGATGCGGAAGACATAGGGATACTGCCTGGCGGTCAGGCTGTCGGACCATGCCTCGGAGATGACGAACGGGAGCCGGCGCGCATTGGCCACTTCGATCTCCGCTTTGGCCACCGAGCTGTGGAACTCACCGGCCACGCCCACGGCGCCGGCGTCGGCCAGCCGGTTCATCGCCGCCGTCCCCTCCTCAGGCAGGCCACGGGTATCCTCGACCTGAAGCCTGATCGGCCTCCTCAGGATCGTCCCGATCTCCTCCACGGCCATCTCCATCGCCTGCTTCATCTCCACCCCGCTCTCAGCCGCGCCGGGCGCAGAGAGCGGAGCCACCCCCCCGATCACAATCGGCTGCGCTTGGGTCCAACTGAAAAGGCCACCAAGGGTCAACAGAAGGACCAGCCCGATGGGTAAAATCCTCTTCATGATGTTTTCCTCCCTTATTTTTGATTGATCGGGCATCATCCGCCCCGATGGGGCTTCGTTCTGTACCACCCCCCCTTAACTGCTTGAACAGTGATATTCCCAATATACACCCTATTGGAAAACTCCGTCAAAAAAGTGTCAGGAAAAATCTCGGCCATCATGCCCGTTCGCTGGGGTTCTAAGGCTGGTAGGGTCCCTTCCTTTGTGAGAATTGGTGTGAAGTACCAAGGTACCATGCTTTAAAACTTGAAGTCGGCTGGCGCGTAGGAACTCATAGACGGGCTGGCCAGGTTCCAAGACCTGTGCGATGCTGTCGAGCTGGAAGCTTAAATAGCTCCTGGCGGCTCTGGATCTGCCAGTCAATGAGCCTTCTAGGAAGCTCCACTAAGGAGAAACGTAACTTCCGGCCCTTGTCATTCAGCTCCACTCGTTGTTCTTGTGCTTTGACCGTGATCATGGATCCTCCTTGAGCATCCTGCGCCACATCTTCTCCGGTAGCAGCTCCTTCATCGCCTGCTCGATGTGCATCGCTTGAACTTCTTGCAGGCCACGGTGACGGGCCCACGCTTCGATGGCTGCCCGAGCCAGCTTCTGCACGAAGTCAGGCACCCGTTGGATTATCGCTTCCGCTTCGGCCGTCCAGCTTAAAGGTAGTGCACTCGCTTCCTGCTGTGGGGTCTTGAAGTGTTTCATTGCTTCAGGCACATCGGTGCTCACGACCAGCACGCTACAGGGTGTCAAGCGCAGTATGTTCTCCGCCGTGCTGCCCAAGTCTGAAGATTCAACTCGGTGTCGGCCAAAGCGTCCCACGACCAAAAGTGTTGGCTCCCGCATCTCAGCCATATCAACGATCTCCTCGAAGAATTTTCCCTTGAGAAGCTCCGTCTGAATCGGGATGCCGCCGTGTTCTGCTGCCAGCTCGCAGCTCCGCAACACCCTCTGACCCACCTGCTCTAATCCCTTGTCGATCACCTTGTCGTGCAACTCCTGCTGTTCCTCAAAATCGAAGACCTCTGCAGCCTCTCTACTAAGCACCCCCACCAACTCTTGAAAGATCGTGCGGTGAAAGTCCGGATCGAAGACGTGCACAGCATGCAGTTGGGCTTGAAATCTTTGCGCCAAAACGATCGCCTTGCGCAGCGCCCAGAACGAGCACTCCGAGCCGTCTACCGCGACGAGGATCTTGCCGTCTTCTAGAGCCCTATTGTTCTTTACCACGAGCAAGTCTTTTCGGATGCGGCGGGTCACCCGCTCTACTACACCGCCGAGCATTGAACGCTCACAGGCACCCAAGCCCAGGTGCCCGAAGACGGCCAGATCATACTCCTCATCCATGACTTCACCAGATAACGCTTCGTAGTGCCAGCCCTCTAACACCTGAGTCTCGCAGGCAACCCTTGCCGCTTGAGCCCGCTGCCGCAGTTGCTCTAAGTAAGAATCGCTGATGAGCGTGAGCCCGCGACGGATAAGATCTTCGTGAATCTCGCGCTGTTTTTGTAAAACTTCTTCAGTTTGATAGCGCTCAGGCAGAGTGCCTTCCAGCAAGCGAAAGGCATAAGTGTGCAGTTCGGCGTTGGTCACGTGTACGCCGCTGAGCTGCGCGCGCAACCCGTGTGCCAACTCCACGGCCAGTTCAGCGGCCCGCTCGGCGTATTTTGAGTTGTCGATCGCGACCAGAATACGCTTATACATGCCTGTCTTTCTCGTCCTTTTTCTTCTTTTTCTTTCGCAAGCAGGCAGCCCGTAGCTCCGCAAGCAGCTCGGGTGTGATCTGATGCAGATCGCGGGCACGCGCGTACGCTTCGAGGCCTTCCTGGACACGCCCCCGAATGAACGACGGGATCTTCTCCAGCCGCGCTCGCGCTTCGAGGGTCCAAACGGGATGAGATCCTTCAGCCTGTTTGTGATCGGCCCACCCCGGTTGGTACGTGCACCATGGGTCCTCGCCCAGTAGATCCCCACTTAAAGCAAAGGCCCGCGCGCGGCAGCCGACGCATCGCTGCTTGAACTCGCAGGCCCCACAGCGGCCCCCAAGCTCTAAAGTGCGCAACTTCTGCAAAACTTCGGAGCTCTCCCAGATCTGACGCAACCTGGAATGGCGGACGTTTCCCAGCACAACGGGCAGATAGGGGCAGGGGGTGACGTCACCTTGGGGAGTGATCCTCAGGTAGTGAGTGCCCGCCGGGCAGCCGACG
Source organism: Bipolaricaulia bacterium (assembly GCA_046758705.1). Lineage (GTDB taxonomy): Bacteria > Bipolaricaulota > Bipolaricaulia > JBHIAT01 > JBHIAT01 > JBHIAT01. The sequence continues at coordinate 18,034 of JBHIAT010000035.1, read as the reverse complement.
CTGGCCAAAAGCCCAACCGCCCCCATTGCAGCCAAGGACTGTTGAACTGCCTGGCTGTTTAACCGCTCATAAGCCAGGCGCTGGATGTGTGGGGCGCACTTGGCTCGCACGAGGAAGCCTCGCTGTTCGTCCGAATATCGTGCTTGCGCGTCTATCAAGTGGTTAAGAAGTGCCTCATATTGCTGCGGAGTAATATCGGTTAGCTGTTCGCCTCGTCCTGTGCAGACAAGAAAGTAAGCATTGAAGGCCCGCGCCCCCGTCTCGTAGGCAAAGGCGATCAACTGGGGAATCTCCTCATAGTTCATGGGCAGCACGCTCGTCTGTACCACGACTTCTAGACCCTGCTTTACGCATATCTTGAGAGCGCAGATGGCTTTCTCCCAGGCGCCCCGCAGACCGCGGAAGGCGTCGTGCTTCGCTGGAGCAAGGGAATCTAGGCTGATCCCTATGCCCTGCACGCCGCTTTCTTTGAGTCTTTTGGCTGTCTTCCCGTCGATCAACGTCCCGTTGGTGCCCAGGACGACCATCAGGCCACGATCAGCGGCATGGCGGGCCAGCGTGCATAGATCGCGGCGCAGCAGGGGCTCGCCGCCTGTGAGGATGAGCAACTGCGTCCCTGCCTCGGCCAGCCGATCGATCAGCTCCAGACCCTCTTCAGTCGTCAGCTCGTCCTCAGCAGGCCGTCCAGCGGCGAGATAACAATGGGGACATCGTAAGTTACACCCTTGAGTCAGGTTCCAGGAGACGACCTGGGGGCGATCCTTCGTAGATCCGCTCATCATCTCACCTCACAAGCCCAGCTCGGCTCTCGCCTCATCCATCACTTCTGGGGTAATTTCCCAATAGTCCCGCTCGCGAGCATAACGCTCAATACTTCGGCGCGCCATGGACCGGGCGAACTCGGGCACCCGCTTTAAGCACTCCTCCGCCTCCTCCGTCCAGAGAAGCTTGCTGTCGACCAGGGACGTTCGGACCAACTGTAGGGGCTCCGGGGGAACCGTCTGCCCACCGATCACAACCCCCAAACTGCGAACCAATTGGGTCTCCCAGGGATTGGTCAACAGGGCCACTGTCTGGCCACAGCGGGAGCAACGAAAGAGAACTGACAGCGAGCCCTCCTCCGGCCCTTCAGCCTCCACGAACTTCATGGCTTCATCACACTCCACACACAGGAACTTCATCGCTCCCTCCCGTTGAGAAACGCCTCGATCTTCTCGGCGATCTGGGCGAACGCTCGGCCCGCTGGGGTCTCCCCATGTGCGATCATAAAGGGAACACCCTGATCGAAGCATCGGGTGATTTGAGGATCGAAGGGGATCTTCCCTAAGAAGGCCATGTCGAGGGCTTTCGCTAGCTCCTTCCCATCGCCTGGGAAGAGTTCTCCCAGCGCACCACACTGAGGGCAAAGATAGCCGGCCATGTTTTCCACCAGTCCGATCAGCGGCACCTTCAGTTCCTGAACCAAGACAACGGATTTCTTCACCGTCCGTTGTGCGACCTCCGAAGGGATGGTCACCACGATCGCGCACAGATCCGGAAGTAAGTCAGAGATATTGGGCAACCGATCGGGGCCTGGCGGCAGATCGATGAGGAGAAAATCCAGCTCGCCCCAGTCAGTATCGGCAAGGAACTCTCTCAGGGTGCTGACTTCGATCGCGCCTCTCCAGATGAAGGGATCATGTTGGGTTGGGGCGTCCCAGACCACCGGCGTCTCATCCTGAGGTAAAAGGAGATCCATAGAGATCACTTTGATGTCCAAAGGCCCGTGGATAGGGACGACGTCCCTGTTGCTGATTTCCAAAGACTGCTCCTGCACCCCCAGCATCTTGGCGATGGAAGGCCCGTTGATGTCCGCATCTAGAACGCCCACCTTCAATCCACTTCGTGCCAAGGTGACGGCGAGATTAGCCGTGACCACGCTCTTGCCCACGCCGCCCTTGCCACTCATGATCGCGAGCTTGTGGGTGATCTGAGCCATACGAGCGCGCAAACGCACCTGCTGCTCGGCGACCTGGCCGAGAATATCTGACCCGCCGTCACCGGCGATCTCCCGATACGTCTTCATCCGCGCTCACCTCCTCCGCTTGACAGCGAACCAGCCACCCAGACTGGCTCCCACGGTAGCCGCCACCAGCTGGCCCAGCGGCCAGACGAAGAAGAATGTCGAGTCCCCTCGTGGCAGGCCGGGCAACGGATCCGGCAAGATGTTGAGAAACTCCTCGATAAAGATGATCAAAGTGGCCGTCGCAAAGTAGAAGACGGCGATAAACGCACCGTTTAAGGGTTCGGTTGTCTTGGCTGAAAAGCCTGCTACAAGGCCCCCCAGCAGCAAAAAGCCCAGGCCCCAGTTGGCCACCCACCACATCCCCTTATCCATCACAAACAGCCCCAGGCCCCCAAAGAGCAGCGTGCCTAGCACAGCGATGCCGTAACCAACGAAAACCGATCCCCAGGCGATATCCCCGGAGGTCAGAGCGCCTTTAGCTCCTTCGACTCTTGGACGCTTCGACCCCGCCACGCTATTGAGTTCCTTTCAGGCTCTTTAAGAAAGCGATTAAATCGTTAAGCTGCGCTTCGGTCAGCCGATTTCCAAAGCCGGGGGGCATCATCTGTGGATAAGTCTTCGCGGGATCGGCCGCGGGCTGGCACTTGACGAGCCCACTTCCCGGCAGGGGGGTGAAGCAAGCCCACGGGTCCACGATAGACTCTCTGAGATAGGCTTCCGCGGAGATGCCGGGCTTGCGAGTTTCAGCCTGCTTGCCTACATGAGAGAGATCCGGCCCCCGTTGCCCGCCACGGATGTCCAGCGCTTCAATCGAATGACACGCGATGCAGCCGGCCGCCAAAAAGACCTCCCTGCCCTGCTCCTCGGCCGCCGTCGTCTCTTCCTCTTCTGCCTGCTCCGCAGCCGGCTGGGGGATCTCAAACTGGGGATAGTACCAGAGCCCAAAGGCCACTAACCCTCCGACGGTGGCCACACAGACGAACAAGATGCTGACGAAGGTGGCAAAGGGGGAGCCGGGCCGGCGGATCGGCCCCCAGTTGAGCAGGACGAAAAACAGGCTGGCGCTGAGTGTGGCCAGACTGAAAAACACCAGGTACGGCACGCCGAAGTGCATCCTCCAGCTTGGGGACACCCGCGGCAGCAGGCCCCAGATCACAGCCAAGCCGACCAGAGCGAAGATCACCGGGCCCTTGATGCGCCGCCACAGGTCCTTCGACACCTCGGGATCGCTCATCAGCCCTCCTCACTCCCTCTCAACACAAACCCGATCCAAAAGATGAACGCCAGCAGCACGAAGAAAAGCACCGTCGTCACCGCCGCCATGATCGACGAATGGCCCAACGTGGCCGTATACCAGTAGGGAGTGATGTCTTTGACCAAGCCGTAGATGTGGTAGTCCATGCGGGTGAGCTCGCGGATCGCTCCCATCAGCCCCATGAGATACACAGCGATCGCGGGGATAAAGATGAGCACGTACTGGGCCATCGGGTCGATACGGCCCCATAAAATTTTGCCCGTGGCGCGCGCGCGCCGATAGAGCAGATAGGTCACGAAGGTCATGATGATGATGGCTGTGACGGCCAGCGCCTTGGCCACCATCAGACCCAAAAATGCAAAGCGCTCGGGTAGGATCAACACCTCCTCGCTCACCCCTGCCGGGGGCTGGGCCAGCAGATCTGGGAAGAAGTTCTGGGGTACCATCCAGATGATGCCCCCCGCCAACATCACGGCGAAGATCGCCTTCATGTGCGGCTCAAAACGAATGCCCCCCTCGATGCGCTTCATCGATAGCCACATGTAATAGTTCGCCCCCAGAAAGAGCAGCACGACCAAAAGCCCCTGTGTCACGAAGTAACCTGAGAGTTTGTCGGCCATCATGAAGGTGGCCAGCTGTGCGTCGTACAGAAAGAAATCCTTGGCAAGGATGTAGCCGGCCAAGGGCAGCGTCATGAGCGTGCCCACGCCGATCAAGTTGCCGATATAGCCCATCCAGTCGTAGAATGCTCTGTCCTCTTCTTCTCTCGACGTCAAAAACATAAATGCTGCAAAGAGCGCTACCACGAAACCGCCAAAGGTCACGTTGCCCAGAAATCGGTGCAGATTCAGGGGCCACCAGGCGGCGTTGTTAACCATCATCCACAAGCTCGCCGTCTCGATCTCTTTCGGCGGGGTGTTCATGAAGCCGCTCACGGCGTTCATCAGGAACATCACGATCGTGCCCAGCAGGTTTAAAAGAACGCCGATCCCGATGTGAGCACGCTTGCGGGCCACCGTTTGGCTCCAAGGCTCCCAGGTATACCAGTAAATGTACATGCAGACGGTCTCGAGCAAGATGAAGAGCCCGTACAGGGCAAAGACGGGATAGAGCGTTCTAAACAGATAGTTGGTGACCGGCTGATACGGCCCCATGAGCACGAACGCAAACAGCACCCCAAAGATGGCGGTGAGCGAGTAGGCGATGGCCACGACTTTCATCGTCTCTTTGGCCAGACGTTCGTAACGGGGATCTTGGGTGCGCAGGCCCAGCCATTCGCTGATGACGATAAAAATGGGCGCGCCGAGCACGAACGCCGCAAAGAAGAGATGGAGCTGGGCAGCGAACCAAAGGGCATTGCGGGCACCCAACATTGGGATGTCGACGGGCATCACGCTCACCCCTGAATCTGGATGGCCAAGGTCCCCCGCATGCCGCGCTCGGCGTGGTTGCTCAACGGACAGGTGATCTCATACTCACCCGGCTCCTCGAAGGTCACCTGAAGCTCTTGAGAGCGTCTGGGGCCGAACCTGGGAGCCTTGATATCTAGCCCGTGGCCCTTGACGCGAAAGTCGTGGGTGACGCGGCCCCGGTTGCGGAGAACGAACGTGACCGTGGCCGGGAGCGCCTCGACCTGGATCAGGATCTGGTTGGGCTCCAGCTTGTACTCCCTTTCGTCAATCTTTACCTCCATGCCCGTAATCAGGGTGTAGTCCTCGTATGGGTTCTTCTCAGGCGTCTTTTCTACTCTCTCCGCGCTTGGCTGAGCGGGCTGAGCAGAGAGCGTGTCCCCCACAAACCAAGAGGGGAGCTGGCCCTCGACGGAGCGCTCCACGCCGGGATACTCCGCCACCCGTTGAAGCATCCAGGCGATCAAGGCAGCCATGACCAAGAGAACCGCGCCGGTTGCGAGCGTCTGCTTCAATGCTTGTTTCCTCTTCCGTTTACAAACGCGAAAAGCCAGGAAGCCCGGAAGAGGAAACCCGGGCTTCCCGGCTCTGCGTTGAACGACTCCTAGGGCAATACGATGATGTAACCGACCATCGGTCCACCGGTGGGCTCACCTTTATCGTCATAGCCCCTCAGGTTGCCGTCCTCATCGATGAAGGTATGGATTTCGCAGACGAGCTGCAGCACACCAGGTTGGGTCGGTGTGAACTCCAACAGGATCTGCTCGCCACGGGCGAACTCTCCGTCTTCCAACCGATTAGGTCCGTCGATCCCGGCGTTGGGGTTGGGACGCTCGACGGCTGTGGCCACCACATTCCCCCGGTCATCCACAATGGGAGCCTCGACAGAGTCGACGGCGGTGCCGAAGATCACCGTACTGTGACGGTTCCCCTGGATGTCATGGATGAAGAGACGTACGCAATCCCAGACGTTCACGGTGACCGTCCCGGGGTCGAAGGTGTAGCGTTCGACCTCGGTTGTGCCATCTTCTTCTTCCAGCGGAACTCCGCGATCTTTTTCAATGCCTTTGGTCTGCTTCCACTCGCCCGTCATGAGGAAGAACTCCTTAACGGGGGCACCCCGCTTGCACCCGGGCTCTGCATCCCCAGTCTGGGCCAAGACGTCCCCCCCTTGGAACCCTGTCTGCAGATTCGTGAGGAGAAACACTCCTCCAACCAACACCGCTAAGACCGTAAGCCACTGGGCTGAACGCTTCATCATCGGATCACCTCATATAGAAGATTTGAAGATCTTTAACTAAAAATACACGAACTATAGCGGGGAAAGTCCAGAGCAGCAACCGGAAAAGTAAAAGAAAATCGCGGGGAAAACCAGGTAAAGCCCTCGTATATTGCTAAGGGGCGAGCTTGTAGCCGAAGCCCTTTATGGTGAGAATGAGTTGTGGGCGCGTGGGGTTCTCTTCCAGTTTATGCCTCAGAAAACGGATATATTTGCGCACGTCATCGGCCGAAGCTACTGAGTTCTCCGGCCAGACCTGGGCAATGATCTTTTGATTGGAGAAGACCCTATCAGGCTCGGAGGCCAACAGCTTCAACACCTCATATTCCCGAGGAGTCAGCCTGACACTGTGACCATTGATCTGCACCTTTTTGCTTCGATCATCGATCTGCAGCTTGCCAACCTTCCAGAGAGAGTTGTCCCCGTCTTGCCTGTTGTCAGCAGCTCCAGCGCGTACCGATGCAAATTCGGGCACAGTCACCGGCTCCGGCGCTCGTGCTGCCCTCGCCCCACCGACATAGAAGATCAAGATGGAGCTGCTGAAGATGCCTGCCAGGCCAACACCGGCGAGGATCAAGGTCCCCGTCCAGACCCCCGAATGGACACGAGCCAGCGAGATCCCCATGCGGAGATAGCTCCCCGAATCGACGTTGCCATCAGACGACTCCAGGATTCTGATCAGATCTAAGTAGGGCGTCCCATCGGGCAGGCGTCCCTTGACAACTGACATCTCCGAAGAAGGGGTTCCCACGTTCAGATCCAGGTTGATCGCCTGTGGGGCCTTCTCCTCCACCAAGGTTTTTCCATCTTTGACGACCTGCGCATAGAACAAGTAGTCTTGCACGACCTTCTGGGCCCAGGGTCGTAACGTCTCCTGAGGGTTTTGATTATCTTGGTCCGCCATCGCGATATAACGGGAGGCCTCATCGGCAAAGGCATGGGCAAGCCATGTGACGCTTCCGGTGAACGTCTGCTCCACGCCCACGGTGAGGATGTAGATGGCAAGTGCCGTAATCACTGCAAGCAGAGAGGCCGACCCGATGACGGCAAGCCAAACCCTTCTGTTTTTCATCTTCATGGCCTTCATCATTTAATCTAAAGAAGTGAATCGAAGTTTGCTATGATTTTGGACAGCTCAAGGGATGCGTTTGGTCATAGAACGTTGTTAGATTTCTCACACTAGCAGATCTCATTATCTTAAATCTGCTAGAAATCCTCATAGTTTGTCAACTAATTTTGGCCCCCTTATAATTGTTCCAATATCCTGTTGCGCCGAGTGGTGTGTGCCTGTGCCACCACAATCCAAGCTCGCCACGACCTGGGATGAGACGCCATGCCAGACACGAACGATCGCCACACAGAGTGGTTTGTGCCATCCATCGGGCCGATCAAATTCCGCATTTTCGTCGGTCTGCTGTTTCTGCCCTACACCGGTATGGTGCTCGCCTATACGGTCATCGGCGCAACGCTGGCCGGGTCAGTTGACATGAAACGCGTCGGCGCGCTGGCGGTCGTCTATTTCCTGGCGCTGGGTATCGCCGCCCACGCGCTCGATGCGCTGGGCAGTCGCGGCGTCAAGCCGTGGGCAACACACTTCAGCCCGGCTCAGTTGTGGAGCCTGATGATACTCACCTCGCTGCCAGCCGCCGTAATCGGCGGGTACTATGCCCTCTACCATGCTCCCCTGTTATGGCCGATCGGCCTGCTGGAGTTCTTCTTCCTATTTGCCTATAACCTCGAGTGGTTCAACGGTCGCTTCCACACTGACGGCTGGTTCTTCTTCTCCTGGGGCGTGCTGCCTGTGCTGGCGGGCTACGTGATGCAGACCAACCGGCTGTCGCTGGCCGCGCTGCTGGTGGCGTTGGCCGCCGGCTTGTTCAGCTTGGTGGAGATCACGGCCTCCCGCCCCTACAAGGTCCTCAAGCGCGCTCCAGGTCAGGACGCCGCCGGGCCGCGCAGCGCAGCGATCTACGAGCGCATCTTGAAAAGCATCAGCCTGGGTGTGATCCTGCTGGGACTGGGGATGCTCCTTTGGCGGCTGCGGTTCCCTTTCTCGCCGTGATCAGCCCCGCACCTCCCAGCGTCAACGGTTCGAAGCGGATATCCACAAACCCTTCCGTCCGCAGCGCGTGCATCAGGTCCTGTACCCAGGTCGTCTGCCTGATCAGACCGGGCAACTCGTAGAAAATCGTCTGCCACTGCGGATATAGACGGCTGCTCAGACGCCGGAGCACCTGCATATAGAGTTCCCATGCCCAGACCAGAACCGGTCGGGCGGGATGGGTGAATTCATGTGCCACGATCAGCCCTCCAGCGCGCAGCATCTCGTGCATAGTGCGGGCCAAGCGGGGTAGGTCGGCGTACTTGGCCAGGTAAGATGAGGTGATGGCATCCACCGGGTCCGGTAGCCGAACTTCCTCGGCCCGCCCCAGGATAAATTCGACGTTGGCCATGCGCTCGCGGGCGGCCCGGGCCCGGGCGATGTCCAGGTACTCGGCACGCAGCTCTACGCCGATCACGTGACAGTCGGGGAAGCGCCGCGCGATGGCGAAGGTCAGGATGCCCGTGCCAGCTGCCAGATCCACGATCCGCTCGGGCTGTGGCGGCAGTTGGACGAGGATCTTGCGCTTCCACCGCCCGTCAATCCCGGCGGTACACAGGTTGACGATGTGGTCGTAGGTCGGCCCGGTGTCAGCAAACAGTCGTTCGACCAGTTCAATCCGTGGGTCCGAGTTCATCGCCGGCCCATCCTGTGTTACCGGTATTCGGTCAGTTCCCACTGCTCCCCCCATCCAATTGCGCCGATAGGAACCCAACGATTGCTCCAATTCCCCCGAGGATCAGATGGATGGCGATATCGGTGTCACTTAGAAGGGACACACCGAAGAGATGGCTGATGACTCCTGACAAAAAGCCGATCGTAAACCCGACCAGCACCTTTCTGCTCATCTCTGAGCTCCGTTGCTTAGGCCCGTCCCCGTCATCTGAACCATTCCTCGCCATCACTAACGGATTGACCGAGACGATCAGGCCAAGAGCCAAGATGACAGTCAATACTTTTCTCATCCTTAGGTCACCTCCTTCCCCGACAATACGGCTTGCGAAGACGTCAGGGGTACCGTCACGGCCGTCTCCTTCCCCCTGTCTGTTGGGCTATGGCTCCCACGTTTCCCACCTCGCTGAAGTCAGGGCACCTCCTCCACAATGACCTTCCCCTCCATGGAGGGGTGAATCTTGCAGTAGTAGTTGTAGCTACCCGGCTTCTCAAACGTGAACGTGAAGCTTTGGCCCAGCAAGAGATTGCCGGAATCGAAGAGGCCCGTTCGGCTTGTCACTGTGTGCGGAACGTTATCCCGCTGAACCCAAGTGACCATCGTCCCAACTTTTACTCGAATATTCGCTGGCTGGAAGGCGAAGTTCCGGATGTCCACTTCCACCGTCGGTTCGTTGGGGCCCCCGATCGTCGCCAGGCCGACGGTCCAAGCGTCGGCACCGTCCCCCGTTCCCTGGTAGACGATCGACTGGCTGGCCTCAAGGTCGCTTACGTCAACGAACTCCCCGGAGTTCCACTGTCCAGTCGAGATCGCCACATCCAGCCGCGTCGGACGCTGTCGGGCGGCTCCCCACTGGACGAAGTCAACGAGTGCGCTGGAACTGCTGAAGTTGCTGCTGGAGTAGAGCGCCACCTCATCGGCGGTGGTGTTGAGCCGAGCGAAGCCTGGGGCGAACAGATCGGTCTCAGTGTTCTCCCCCCGCACCCCGACGTGAACGACCAGGAACTCGCCCGGCCCGATCGTCGTGCCCCGCGGGACTCCCCAGTAACTCGGCCGGTTGCACAGGAACCAGCCGGAGAGATCTACCTCGGACTCGCCAAGGTTGGCGATCTCGATCAACTGCTCCCCCGACTCCGGCAGGAACAGCACCTCGTTGATGACCAGCTGGGCGGGGGCTGGACTCTGCGGCTGCGGTGCTGTGTGGTACGGGGCGAACGCCGGCTGCGAGATCCCAAACCAGATCAGCAGGACAAGCCCCAGGACCCCGACAACCCGGACCCCAGTCTTGACCTTGACTTTGCGCTTCACCTGTCTCATCGATACCCCCCCTGTTGGGTAATAATCTTTAAACCATCCTCAACCATCCAACAGAATATTTGGATGGAAATACTATAGAAGATCGATGGAAAACCGGTGAAAAACCGGTTGAAAGCGAATTGAAACGGCAAGCTAAGTCGACAGCTTGTAGCCGAAACCCCTGACCGTCAGGATGATCTGTGGGTCTTCCGGATCCTCCTCTATCTTCTGTCTGAGGAGGTATATATATTTCTTGACATCGTTGGATACGGCGAGGTGATTCCCCGTCCAGACCGCGTCCAGGATCTCCTGATCCGAGAATACCTTACCGGGCTCAGAGGCCAGCAGCTTGGCGAGCTGATACTCCTTCGGCGACAGGGCGACCCGCTTCCTGCGAATCTGGACCTCCTTGTTCCCATCGTCGATGACCAGATCGCCTACCTTCAGGATAGATCCATCCGAATTTACGATGCTCATCGTTGGAGAGAAGGCTGCGTTCCCAGATCCCGCGAGCTCCTGCGCTGGCCCATAGATCCTCCTGGCAAGGTAGAAGCTGAGGAGGATCCCCACGATCACCAAGGCGAAACCGACGCTCAAAACGATCGAAGCAGCATCCCTCACCTCGGCACGCACTTTAGAGAGTGAGATTCCGATTCGAACGTAATTTTCAGCCTTTCCCCCATCCTCAGGGTTCTGCAACGGTAAGGATCGGATCATATCGATGTACGGGGTTCCGCTTGGCAGCCTGCGCTTCTCCATCTTGAACGCCGATGGCAGGGATGCAACCGGAAGGTCAAGATTGATCGCATCACCGGTTCTATCTTCGGCAAGCACCTCCCCTCCCTTCACCACCTGGGCATAGAGCACATAGTTCCTGACCATCCGTTTCACCGAAGCGTCCAACTTGTTTTCGTTGCCTGCAAGGATGTGCAGGGAGACCTCATCGGCGAACCCGTGCGAAAGCCACCCTGCGGTATTGACGAACTCCTGTTCCAGGCTGGTTGAGATGAGATAGATAGAGAGCATCCCAAGTGTGGCGATGCACAGGATCAGGAAAGCTGTCCATATCCAGGTGAAGCCGACTTTATGATGCTTCAACCTCCCTCACCTCCACCCGAGTCGCTGGCGGGTCACGATCGATCTGTTTTTAGCCTACCAAGATCCGGTTCACATTATCAATGTGAGTTGCAGGTCATTCGGCCGGTTCCCTGAGGAACGCGATGCTCGCGTAGCCGACGACCCGTTCGTAATCTCCGGTCGTCGCTGCCGAGGTCGCGTATTGGAGCAACTCCGCTCTGCGCAGTCCGAGCGACTGGGCGGCGGTCATGACCGCCGCGATCGCCCCGGGGCCGCAGATCAAAAGTTTTTCATCGACCACAGCTTGGTAGAATCCATCGAGGTCGAATCGGAGGATGGCTTGGATCGCAATGTGGTCTCCGCGCTTTGCAATCTCATGCGGCACGAAGTGGCTGAAGTCACTGCTAGCGATCACAACGGCGTTGCCGTTCTTTTCCTGGAGTGCCTCGGCCACCGTCTCCCCGAGCGTGATCATCCGTTCCAGTTCCGGATCGAGGACGACGAGCGGGACGAACCTCAACGTGCCGAACAGGTACTGGAGGAACGGGAGCTGGACCTCGATGGAGTGCTCCCGCTCGAACGCTCGGTCACTCACCCGAACGAACGAGCCGGCACCTCGGATGCGGTTCGCCAGGTCCGAATCGATCTCGACGATCCCCATCGGTGTCTCCCAAGTGCCATGGAGCGCGATCGAGACCGCGCCACCCCGGCCGGTGTGGTTCGTCCCGATGATGATGGCCGTAGTCAGAGGGTCGCGTTCGGCCAGAAGTCGATAGCCGTGTGCGGCGATACCGCCCGAGTAGGGGTAACCGGCGTGAGGGAGGACAAGGCCGACGGGCAGCTCCACGTTTGACCGATCCCTGGGTGATGGCTCACCCGGTTCCGGAGAGCTCTGGAAACACCTCTCAATCTGGGCGATCAACCGGGCTCGATCGGCCTCGTAGAAGCGCCCTGCGGCGTAAGCTCTGCGGACCTTCATTCGGAGGTGGTCGACTCCACCTCCACCTCCATCTCCACCTCTGTCTTCCAAATGGTGACCACCTGCTTGAGCTGGTCGATGGCGTAGCGGCACGCGTCGAACGCTTCTGCTCGATGGGGGGCCGAGACGGCGATCAGGACGTCGATGCCGCCGACCGGCACCTGGCCGACCCGGTGGATGATGGCGATGTCATAGACCTGCCAGCGTGTCCGGATCTCGTCGGCGATCTCCTTCATGTACTTGATCGCCATCTCTTCGTAGGTTTCGTATTCGAGATAGCGGATCGGTCTGCCGGTCTGGGAGGTATCGCGGGTTGTGCCGGTGAACGTGACGATCGCACCGGCCTTCTCACTGGTGACCGCGTCGCGGAGGCGACCCACATCGTGGAGGGTCAGCTCGCGGTCGCTTAATCCAAACATCCTAACCTCCGCTCACCGGCGGAAACAGGGCCACCTCATCCTCAGGATGCAGGGCCCGGTCAAAGTCGGTATGCTCCTGATTGACCGCGGCCCGCACCGATCCGGAGAGCCGATCCAGGCTGGGATGCTGTTCAACCAACTCATGCCACACCGCTGCCACCGTCGCCTCCGTCCCGACACTGAGGTACAACTCCCGTTCTCCGACGATCTCGCGAACCGTGCTGAACAACCTGACCTTCACCTGGACGGCCATGATGATCTCTTAAGCTTAGGAGGGGACGACCAATGTACCAACGTCCTCGCCGGCGACCGCGCGCTTCAGGTTCCCGTGCGTGAAGATGTCGAAGACGACGATCGGGATATTGTTCTCCCGGCACATGTCCACCGCTGACAGATCCATGATCTTGAGGTCGCGGGTGATCAACTCCCGGTAGGTGATCCGCTTCAGGTGCTTGGCCTCCTTATCGACGCGGGGGTCGCTTGAGTAGACGCCGTCGACCTTCGTGGCCTTGAGCAACAGGTCGGCCTCGATCTCACTGGCCCGGAGTGCGGCGGCGGTGTCGGTGGTGAAGTAGGGATTGCCGGTGCCAGCGGCGAAGATAACGATCCGGCCCTTCTCAAGATGTCGGATGGCCCGGCGGAGGATCACCGGTTCGCAGATCTCGTGCATCTCGATCGCCGACTGCAGTCGGGTTTCGAATCCACGGCGCTCGAGAGCGTCCTGAAGCGCCATCCCATTGATGACGGTGGCCAACATGCCTATGTAATCGCCGACGACCCGGTCGATCTCCTGGGTCTCTGCCCCGCGAAAGATATTCCCACCGCCGACGACCACGGCGACTTCGATCCCTTCGGAGGCGATCTCTGCAATCTGTTCGCTGATCTCATTGAGCGCCTGGCCTTCGATGCCGAACGATTGCCCTCCTTTGAACGCCTCGCCGCTGATCTTGAGTAGGGCTCTCATCGACCGACCTCGAACCGGACGAACCGCCGGATCACCACGTTCTCACCCAGTTGGGAGGCGATCTCGCTCAACAGCTCCTCGACCTTGATGTCAGGGTCCTTGACGTACGCTTGCCGGAGCAGACAGACCTGTTCATAATATCTTTTCAACTTCCCTTCCACGATCCGATCGATGATATGTTCGGGCTTTTCCTCCTGCTCGGCCTGCTCTCGATAGATGCTCCGTTCCCGCTCGAGCTCCTCCTCAGGGATATCCTCCGGCGAGATGTATTGAGGGGCACTGGAGGCGATGTGCAAAGCGATGTTTCTGATAAACTCGCGGAACGGATCGCTGTTGGCCGCGAAGTCGGTCTCACAATCGATCTCGACCAGAGTGCCCACCTTTCCGTTGTGGTGAATATAGGAGTCGATTCGTCCTTCGGAGACGTGTGCGTGTCCTGAAATCAGCTCCTGCCCCTCGCGGCGTAGCAACTCCTTAGCTTTCTCGATATCCCCGTCACTTTGCTCCAGCGCGCGCTTGCAGTCCATGTAGCCGATCCCCGTCTCGGTCCGAAGTTGCTTGATCGTCTCGATCGGTATCTTCGTCTGTTGCCCAGTCTGTTGCGCTTTCTGTTTCCCCTGCTCTGTCACGGTCTACCCTGCCTCCTTCTCTTTGTCGGATTCGCCTGCCTCTGGGTTCACTTCGGCGGCCACGGGCTCCGGTTCCTCCTCGATCTCTGGAGCCGGTTCAGGTTCGGGTTCGGTCTCGACCTCGACCTCAACTTCGGCCTCGACCTCAACCTCAGCTTCGGCTTCAACGGCCGCCTCCAGATCCTCATCAGGGGCGATGACCAGATGCTCCGCGCCCTCCTTGCCTTCGAGCACGGCATCGGCGAGCCGGGAGGTGAGCAACTTGGTCGCCTTGATCGCGTCGTCGTTCGCTGGGATCGGATAGTCGATCGGATCGGGATTGCAGTTGGTATCCACGATGGCTACCACCGGGATTTCGAGCAGGTTCGCCTCGTGAACGGAAATCTTCTCGATCTGAGGATCGATCACATAGAGGATATCGGGAACACCGTCCATGTATCGCAGACCGTTCAAATTTCGTTGCAGTTTACCGAGCTGCCGACGCAGCTTTACCACTTCCTTGTTGGGGAGAAACTCGAGCGCCCCGTTCTCTGACATCTCCTCCAGCTCTTTCATCCGATCGATCCGATGCTTGATCGTCTGAAAGTTGGTCAACATCCCGCCCAGCCAGCGCTTGTTGACGTAATGGGCCCCGCAACGCTTCGCCTCGTATTCGATCGTATCCTGAACCTGTCGTTTCGTCCCGACGAACAGGATCTCGTGGCCCTGCTTGGTGTTGTCTCGGACGAAGAAGTATGCCTCCTCAAACAGCTCCAAAGTTCGCTCCAGGTTGATGATATGAATGCCCTTGCGCTCTGTGAAGATGTAAGGCTTCATCTTAGGGTTCCATTTCCTCGTCCGATGGCCGAAGTGCACCCCCGTCTCCAGGAGCTCCTTCATCGTCAGAATCTCCACATTCTTACCTCCCTCCTTCTTTCTTGCTTTCTTGTGGACTGCTTGCCAGATACCTGCTCAGGCCTGCTGCTGTCAAAGTATAGCAGAAGTCACAAAGCCGTTCAAATGGCTCTCCGTAGCAGAACAGGTACGAGATTCGGGTGCGACACTCATTTTGGAACTACCGGGCGGGTTATGGTATAATCGATCGGGGTGAAGTGCGTGGCGAAAGCGAGCCCAGGGAAAGCCCAGCGACAGGTGGCCAGAGCCCTCCCCAAGAACCGGGAGGCGGAGGAGGTCATCCTTGGAGCGGCGATGCTCGACGATCAAGAGGTCGTCCCGTTGCTCCTCGAGCGGCTGAGCCCGGAGCACTTCTATTGGGAAGCCCACCAGAAGATCTACCGGACGATCCTCGAGCTATTCGATCGGGGGGAGCCCGCCGATTATGTGATCGTGGCCAACCGGCTGGAGGAGAAGGACTGGCTCGCCGAAGTTGGCGGGTCCGTCTACTTGAGCCGGTTGATGGACGGGGTCACCACCACGGCCAACGTCGAGTACTACGCCGAGATTGTGCGCAAGAAGGCGATCTTGAGGGCACTGGTCAGGAGCGGCCGAGAGATCGCCGAGCTCGGGTTCGAGGAGGAGAAGGATCTCCCTGATATCCTCGACCACGCCGAACGGGTGATCTTCGAGATCTCCGGGGGAGGCTACGGCGAGAATTTCTATCTGATCCGGGACTTTCTCCACGAGCACATCACCAACCTCGAGGAACTTCACCGCGATCCCGACAAGCACACAATCACCGGTCTATCGACCGGGTTCAAACGGTTCGACGAGATGACCTCCGGGTTCCAGCCCTCGGACCTGATCGTGATCGCCGGACGCCCGAGTATGGGCAAGTCGTCGCTCGGTCTGTCTGTAGCCCGCAACGCCGCTATCCGCGAGGGGACGTCGGTGGGGATCTTCAACCTGGAGATGACCAAGGAGCAGGTCCTGGAGCGGCTGCTGTGTGGCGAGGCGAAGATCAGTCTCCACCGGATGCGGGGTGGGTACGTGCCGACGGAGCACTGGCGCCGGATCGCCGATGCCGCGGGCAAATTGCAGAATGCCTCGATTATCCTCGACGACACCCCGACGATCTCAATCATGGAGATTAAAGCACGAGCACGACGGATGCGAGCGAAGCACGGTCTGGATCTGTTGATCGTTGACTACATCCAGCTCATCGAGGGGGCCCTCAACGTCGACAACCGAGAGCAGCAGATCGCCCACATCACCCGGTCCCTCAAGGGGCTGGCCCGGGAGCTCCGGATCCCGGTCATCGCCATGTCCCAGTTGAGCCGGGCGGTAGAGCATCGCCAGTCCCGAAAGCCCCGGCTCTCAGATCTTCGCGAATGCGTAACCGGTGATACGCTGGTTGTCCTCGCTGACGGGCGTCGTGTGCCGATCCAGAACCTCGTCAGGAAGCAGCCGGATGTGATTGCGGTGACACCAGGTGGGTGTCTCACTCAGGCCGTGAGCGACAAGGTTTGGTACGTCGGCCAAAGACAGGTTTTTTCAGTTCAGCTGGCGAGTGGGCGGCGTATTCGGACCACTGGCAAGCATCGTTTGCTGGGGGCGGCAGGATGGGTCCGGGTCTCTGAACTCAATGTTGGCGATCGATTAGCGATTGCTCGGTATCTTCCGGAGCCAGCGAACACCGAATCCTGGCCTGACAGACGAGTCGCACTACTGGGGCAGCTTATCGGTGATGGCAGCTATCTGTCGGGTCAGCCGATGAGGTATACCACGAGTTCTGAAGAAAATAGCAAGATTGTCACGGAAACTGCAAGGGAGGAGTTCGGTGCAACGGTGAAGCGCTACCCCGGTCGCGGAAACTGGCACCAACTGTTGATCAGCGGCAACGGGAATCGCTGGTATCCGGCAGGTATCAACAAATGGCTAAGAGAACTCGGCATCTTTGGCCAACGCTCACACGAGAAGCGCATTCCTGAAGTAGTGTTTCGTTTACGAGATGAGCAGATCGGATTGTTACTCCGTCACCTTTGGGCGACCGATGGAACGATTCATGCGCGACAGGATGGACAGCGAGGCAGTCACACGGTCTACTACAGCACCAACAGTTCCGGTCTCGCGACTGATGTCACTGCGCTACTCTTGCGCCTGGGTATCGTTGCACGCATCCAAAAAGTCCAGAAAGGCGTCTATCGTCCCACCTATATGGTTCAAGTGATGGGAGCTGAAGCGCAGTTGAGATTCTTAGAGCGTGTCGGAGCGTTCGGACCGAGGAGGGTTCAAGCAGAGCAGCTCTCCGAAGTGCTGGAAGGTACTATGCCAAATACAAATGTGGATACGCTTCCTATCGAATATTTCGATCGTGTTCGAGTACTCATGGCTGAGGCGGGGATCTCACACCGACAGATGGCTGCTCTACGAGGCACTTCGTACGGTGGCTCCTCTCATTTTAGCTTCGCGCCCTCACGGCAAACGCTGCTCAGCTATGCTGACCTGCTCGATAATGATGAGCTCAAGGGGCAGGCAAACAGCGACCTCTTCTGGGACCGAGTGGTCGCGATCGAGCCAGTGGGTGAGGAAAAGGTCTACGATCTTACCGTGCCAGGTCCGGCCTCGTGGCTCGCCGATGGGATTGTCAGTCACAACTCAGGCGCGATTGAGCAGGATTCAGATGTGGTCGCGTTCATCTACCGCGAGGACTACTATGAGGACGCGGAAGCGAGCGAGCGGCGCGGACCGACGAGCGTTGCTGAGATCTTGATCCAAAAGCAACGCAACGGGCCGACCGGGGTGTTCAAGCTCATCTTTCATCGAGATTACGCAAGCTTCTACGATTACGGCGGCGACGGACAGGCGCCGTTCTAAATCTCGGTTGATCTCTATCTCTACCACTCATCCTTCGCAGGATCAAGATAGCATCCTTGACAGGATGTAGATCTGATCGGTACAATGATTTTAACATTTCGTGGCCGGAAGTCCCCTTCCAAACCGAAGGTTTGGTGGGAGATGAATGGCATGGGGTCGGGCTTTGACCGGACTCCTCTATTTGGTTATGATTAT
>JBHIAT010000034.1:0-25833 GCA_046758705.1 Bipolaricaulia bacterium | reverse complement strand
GCCGTTAGGCATTCCGACGATCAAAGATCGGGTGGTGCAGATGGCGGCCGTGCTATATACTCACCGAGAATGAATTCAACACCTGACTGGTTCAACGACCCCCATGATCGAGACCACGCGCCACTTCATCACCTGCAAGTACATCATCGTACGTCGCGCCGCTTCCTTCAGGGCTTCCAGGCACTCAAACAGAAAGTTGTGCGTCACGCGCTTCCTCAGCTCCTTCCACGGCCGCTCCGCTCGGTTCAATCTCGGACAATACGGCGGCAGAAAGTAGAAATACAGCCCGTCCGCCACTTTGACCAAACCATGTCGACCCTTGTAACCATGGGCACTGGCATTGTCCAGCACGATCACCAGCGGTCGCTCCGTCATCTCCTCGGCATACCGCCGCTTCAGTTGGGTCACAAACGGCCAGAATCCTGCGCTCTCAAGCTTCGGATGGAGCCGGTAGTGCGTCTGGCCGCTGATCGGGTCGAACACGCCATAGACCCAGAAACTGCGGTGATCATCGTCGGTGGGGATGGTCTTCTGGTGACCGGTGCGCGTCCACACCCGCGTCAGGGTCGGAAACCGACTCAACTCGGTTTCATCTTCATAGAACAGTCGAATCCACCCCTGCCGTGCCAGCGCTTCCAGCTCCCCCAGGATCGCCTTCGCCCAGCGCTTTTCGGTTTCGTCCGCCTCCCGCGACGCGTGCGTGGGGCGGACCAAACTAAAACCCAGCTTTTTGACCAACACCCGCACCTGTTCCCAACAGGGTGCTTGGCCAAACGTCTGTTGGATGTGATAGCGCAACAACTTGACCGTCCAGTTGCTCTGCTGATAGCCCAGATCCCGAGGCGTCTGGTCCAACCACTGCGCCACCTGCTGTTGCTGCGATTCATTGAGGATGGGAGGCCGTCCGGGCAGCTCCGGATCCTCCAGAGCCTTCGCGCCCTCTTCTTCGTAACCATGGATGGTCTTGCTCACCGTTTGACGCGTGACCCGGACGATCTGGGCGATCTCACCGAGGGAGAAGCCTTGATGAGACAGGAGGACCATGTGAGCGCGCTGGCGGACGCGCCGCTTGGGATGGTGGTGGTAGCGGTCTTCCAGCTCAGCAACCTCTGCCTCGCTAAGGGACTCAATGGTATAGACATTCATAGAGAATCACCGGGTCATTCTGTTCGCTATGGGCCGACCATGTCAAATTGCTTTCTCCTTCCCGGTTTTTATATAGCGGGGTACAAGCATACGGGTCACGACGGGGGTGTAGAGAACACCCGACGGACGTCTAGGAACGGCCTAACCCGGAGTGTAGATGACAGTCATGTGAACGTGGGAAGCGCTGGGACCCGTCCCTTGGGACTGGACTACCTGCGGTTGAGGTGGTCCCAGCGTGGCGGAGGGGGCGTAGTACTGTGAGCGTGGAAAAACCACGTACAAAGCCTAGCGACCCGCCAGGCGATCGGGAAGGCCCCCAGTTGACGGTCGAAGCAGGTGAGCAGAGGAATGTCCTGGAAATGTATGGACACTATCAGTCTGACTCAACATAGCTTCGCTCTGAAGGCGCATACAGGGCGCAGTTTAACCAACAGAGTAAATGAGACCGTCGATGGAGAGCCCGTTGCCTCGAACAGAGGCACGGCGGGTTCGGAGAGGGGAATGAAGAAACACGCCCATTGTGAGGTGGGAAGGTGCGCTTTGTTCCTACTCTACATGAGGGGGCGGTGGAAACCGGCTACGGTTGGCCTAGTGAGACACCATTCAACCGAAAGGGAAGGGAAACTGATAGGGTCAACCTAAGGGCATGGCGCCCATCCCCGATGCGCAAGATCAGGTGACCGGCGCGACGCTGGTGTACCTGCCCACCGAGCATGTGCGCGCGATCATACGTCGCAACCTGCAACTGGCGGTCGCGGTGGCCGCCTTCGTGTTGGTGGTTGGCCTGTTGGCCTCCATCGTTCTGGCCCGTCGAGTGACTGAACCGGTCGCCCGGCTCACCGCCGCCGCCGTTGAGGCTGAAACGTTCCAACCCGAAAGCTTGGAAAACGTCACCATGTGTACTGATGAGTTGGGACAAGGAGGAGCTCCGCATCGAAATCAACGAAACCAAGAAGGCACGCCAAGTCGCTGAGATCACTGATACCGAGTACTTCCAACAGCTAAAGCAAAAGGCGAAAGAACTCAGGAACAAGCGGGAAGAACCCAGCCAATAAGTTCGTGATCCCACATGGAGCAGCCAGGGGACAGGTGTCAAGAACGGGACAGCTCTGAAAATGTGATCTCTAACTGGCACGCCTTGTTGGTGGCGGGCAGCACCACCTGGCCGCCGGACAGCCTCAGATCAAACCGCGTCGTCTCGTTTCCACAGTGCAGATCTAACAGCGCAGGCAACCCCTCAGACTCCCCTTCCGGGGTAACCGCATGTACCCACACCTTGAGCTCGTGTGCCTGGTCCTCCGGCAGGTGAAACGCTGCATAGCGCAGCGAAGCGAACTCCGGCACCTCGCCGATGGCCGTCCGGTACTGTTGCTCCCCGTCAGGATATCCCAACCGTACCTGCGTCGCCGTCGGTTGACCGTCGGCGGTAATGGAGAAGACCGCCTGTCCTTCTCCGTCCTCACTCAGCTCTTCGCGCAGTTCCACCACCATGCGTGAAGCGAACGCTCCCCGGCGGACCATCGCGATGGTCACTCCCAACACCAAGATAGCGGCGATCAATGCGCTGGCGCGCTCCACGGGATTGTGCCAGATGATCAGACCGTGGAAAAGCAGACTGGCCAGGATCAGGAGGTAGATGCTCGCGATGAACCATGGATGCCCCAGGAACCGGAAGACCCCACTCAGCACGAACTCGCTCTTTCGCCGGCTGGCAAATAACAGCAAAACTGGAAAAATGCCGGCAAACAGGGACGCGGGAATCACGCCAGCAAATTCGAGCGCCTCGACAAATGATTCCACATGATTAAGGAGGAGCCACTCGGTCACCACGAAGACGATCATCATCGGACTCACCGACAGCAAGAACCGTCCGCGCTCGCCCAGCACCTCCCAGATACGTTGTGCCAGCACACGCATGCCTTCCCAGAGCCGCACGGAGCCAACACGAGCACCGGCCGGCACTTCCACCGTCTCGTCCAGAGCCTGCCAGATCTCTTGAGACAGCTGCCGTCGCCGTTTGGGGGCAAGACGCGCCCGGTAGCGTACCTCGTTCTCGCCTTCCACACTCACTTCCCGCACGAAGCCTTGCTCTATCAACGTCTCCAACATGGTGCGGGTGCTTGCTTCATCCCCGCCGGTGTGTGCCACCACTTGGGCCAGGTTCACGTCTCCCTGGCGCATGATCCAGTTGACCAGTCGACGCAGCGAGTCGGGCAGGGTGAGCAGATCGGCCATGTTCAGTCCGATGACATCCCAGTTTCCCTCATAGGTCAGGTGCATCGGCGAATGGATTCGCAGGCGGACACTCTCCGGGTTGGCGTCCAGGATCCCCAGGGTCAGGCGAACTCGATGCTGGCGCAGCTCCGGAAGCCGGTCAAAGAGCTCGGTGATCTGCCAGTGATCGGCAACAGTCGTTTCCAGGTGATGGGTGTTGCCACCCAGTTGGACATCGAGGCGGAACTGCGGCTGGGACTGGGTGTCATCGAGTCCCAGGTAGGTCAGACCGATGCGCGGGCTGCCGCTGGGTTTGCTACGTCGGTGGAACAGCAGTTTCCCGTGCTTGTGGGGCAGCATCACGATCGGGCGATGCTGTCTGGGAAGCCGTTCACGGACCAGATTGAACAGGCCGACGGAGTAATGGATCGAGGCCATACCCATACCGAGGATGACCAGGGCAGATCCCAACCAGAGCACGCTGGGGCCAACCTGTTCCGCCAATGGGACCAGGGCGGTGCCCGACTCATGAACCAATACCTCCGAAGCGACCGCCCCGTTAATGGCTAACACCCAGATGGAATAGAGGCCGATGACGACAACCTCCGCCGCCATGCTGCCCCAGATCAGCGCGCGCGCACTGGGGTCACGGCGGAGCACGACCCTGGCCGAGCTGCCCACCGACAGGTGTCCGAGGTATCCCACGATGATAACGCCGAACAGCGTCTCCACAAGTTCGGGCTCGAAATGATGGCCACCGAGGAACGGCACTTCCATATACAGCAGGTTTGCTGATCGCACGTGGGGGAAGGCGAGAATCGAGAGGATCAGGATCAGGCCGATGTTGATCCCACCCACGAGCAATGAAGAGGCAACGGTGGAGTGGATCGATTCTCGCGCCTCGCGTGACAGAAAGTACAGGCCGATCAGGAACAGCAGCCCGGTCCACACCGCAGCGGACACATGTGTGGCATCCGCCAGTGTGGTCGATACTCCAATATAGTAAGCCACCAGGTGCGCGAAACAGATGGTGGCCACCGCTAACGTGAGGATGAGGGAACCGGCGCTCCCCAGGTAGTCCGACACCAACCGCCCGATGAAGCCGCTGCCGTATCGAATGGTGCCGCTTCGCGAGACGGCTTCGGCCAGAGAAGCGATGGTCAGCACGTTGACCACGCCCAGCACGACCAGGACCACAATACCGGCCAGCGGGCCGATACCGGCCACGGCAATGGGCAACGCCAGGATGCTCTCGGCAACGATCTCGGTGAGGGTCAACGCAAAAGCGGTCCAGAAAGGCGACAGGGACTCCAGCCACTCGGCCAGCGCGGTCCAGGTCCAGCGCAGTCGGTCGGGCAGTGGGGTCCGTGAGGCAAAGATCGTCTCCAGCGGTTCGCGGTACAGGCGATGGTAAGCTTGCTGTACCGCTTCCTCGTCCGCCCCCAACGCCGCCCGGATGCCCGGCACCGCTGGGTAAGTGAAGTCATACTTCTCGCCCAGGATGTGGGCGATAGCGGCCTGCAGCCTGGGGTTGTCCGGCACCAGGGATGCCCACTGGGGGGCATAGCGTTCCAGATCCTGGATGGTGGGGCGGAGTGGAGGTTGGCGCCCTAAGCTGAACGCCTCGAAGAACGCGAGATCGCGCTCCTCAGCCGCCTGTTCGGTGAGGAAGATCTCCATGGCGCGCCGCGATTGTGCTACCAGATGCGCCGTGCGGCTCTCAATGAGGAAGAGTAAGGTATGTGCCTGTCTGGCGGGCAGGCCGCCCAGCACCTCTTCACGGCTGAACAGCTCATCGGACGGCATATCCGCAGCTATGCTTCGGATGCGGGTGCCCGCCGTACAGCCAGCATGGTAATGTCATCAAATTGGTCTGCCTCGGCAATGTGGGCGTCCAGATTCGTTTCGATGCGGTCCAGCAACGCTGTAGCCGAGGGAGCAGACGGCTCCACTAGCGAAAGCAGCCGTTTTTCGGTGAAGAATTTTCCATCTGGGTCCCGCGCCTCGGGCACACCGTCGGTGTAGGTGATCAGGATATCACCGGGGTCGAGCTGGGCTTGCTCGATGTTAAAATCCACGTCGGCAAACATGCCGACTGCCGGTCCGGTGGGGGTGAGGCGCGCTTTCACACCGTCCGGGCCGACGATGAATGGCGGATTATGTCCACCATTCACGTAGTTCAGCGAGCCAGTGGCCGGGTCCAGCACGCCAAAGAAAAGGGTGGCAAACATATTCGCCTGCTCGTGATTTTGGAGGATGTAATTATTGGTGAGCACCACAGCATTTTTGAGGGCGGTTGTGCCCGTTGAAAGGACCGCCCGCCGCTGCTCCACCGAACGGCCTGGAGCGTCGTCACTGAGCCAATCGGGCGAAAGCTCGTCCATCCAGCTCAACGAATAGTGCTGTTGGGCAAAAGCCCGGACCAAGCTGCGAATCAGGGCCATGAACAGCGCGGCACCCACACCTTTGTCGCAGACATCGGCGATGACAAAGCCCACCCGCCTGTCTTGCGCGAGGGGGAAGGCGTCGTAAAAATCCCCGGCCACCTCACGCGCCGGATGGAAGCGGGCAGCGATCTCCCAGCCATCTGGCTGCGGCAGCGTATCGGGCAAGAAATCAGCCTGAATTTTCCGGGCGATTTGCAGCTCACGTTCGAGTTTCAGCAGCTCTTCCCTCTCTGATTCGGTTGCCATGATTCTGAACTCCTTATTCTCCTTCCTCGGATGCGGTCGCTTTCCGATTTACCACAAAGATGTTTCGATTCCGGTCCCCAATGCGTTCATAAGTGAACCTGTCGACACCTTGTATGGCGAGATACACGCCCAGCCCGCCAATCGGCCGCTGTTCTAGGGGCTCGTCCAAATCATCCGGGGTCGGATTCTGGCGAGGGTCGTAGGACATACCGGTATCCTCAAGACAGATCGTCAGAGCGTTTTCGTCGATATCGGCGTTTAAGTCCAGCATCCCTTCGCGACCCGCTTCATTATAACCGTGAACAATCACATTGGTGGCTATTTCGTCCACGGCTAGGCGCAAGCGATAGGCGGCTTTTTTGTCCAGGTCAGCTTCATCGGCTGCCGCCGTTACGTACTCTCTGATAGTTTTCAGAGAATCTAGCGTGCCAGGTACGGTTAAAGACTCCATATCAACCTCAAGGGACCGTTTTCCTTCCTATATGTTCTCTATCTCGGCGGCATCATACGTATCCAGCGCAATGACGCTTTGGTGGAATCCGGACAGTTGAAGGGTTTCCATCACCGGCTCCTGAGCACCAACCACATAGATGTCAACGTCGGTGCCCATCTTTTGCTTGGCGAAGATGAGGATCCGCAGACCGGCACTGGCCATATATTCCAGATCTTGCATCAGTAAGACAAGGCGTTTCGGTTGCTCGGCCGCGGCTTTCTCCACCTCCGACTTGAAGGTCGGCGCTCCATTCGCATCCAGTTCTCCAGACAAGGTGATTTTAGCGATACCGTGGGCCATTTCTAAAGCTGCGTCGAACGCCATGATCTTCTCCTTTCGTTGAGAATATTTCTCTATTTTATCTGCCCACCAGGATAGCCACAGATCGGTCCCCTATGAGAAGGCACTGATCGTTTAGGACAGGTTCGGTTTCGGGCTCCCAGATATCCTCGGGTGAGGCGGCACCGGTATTGGCAAACACATGCCACTTCATGCCCTCCGGCAATCCCGGCAGTTCGAACATGTGGCTTTCCCAGTGCATATTCATGGCCACATAGATGTAATTGTCCTCTACCGTGCCGCCCTTGGCATGTTTACCACACAGCATGAAAGCCAGGGTGCGACTGGAGCCGGACCAGTCGGCGTTCCATGCCTGACTTCCGTGCCAGGTGATATCGGCATAGCCACTTCCTACGTAATCCTCATTGCGGAAGTGCGAACTGTTTCTCAGCACGGGATGAGCTTTGCGGAAGGCAACACAGTTTTTGAAAAACCGAAACAAATCCTCGTTGGATTCCAACAGCGTCCAGTTCAGCCAGTTGAGTTCGTTGTCGTGGCAATAGGTGTTGTTGTTGCCGTGCTGGGTTCGCCCGAGTTCATCGCCCATGAGGATCATAGGCACACCCTGGCTCACCATCATCATGGCCACGGCATTTTTGATCTGTCGGCGCCGAAGCGCGTTGATTTCCGGGTCGTCGGTCGGTCCTTCCCAACCACAGTTCCAGCTGTGGTTATCGTTGGCCCCATCGTTGTTGTTTTCGCCGTTGGCTTCATTGTGCTTCTCATTGTACGAAACCAGGTCGGCCAGCGTAAAACCGTCGTGACACGTGACAAAATTGATGGACGCGGTCGGTCCGCGGCCCCGATAGAGATCCGGCGAACCCTGGAGTCGCTGTGCTATCCCCCCAACCTGTCCGAGATCCTCTTTCAGGAATTTGCGGAGTGTATCGCGGTACTTGCCGTTCCACTCGGCCCAACGCCCGTAGGCGGGGAAGGAGCCGACCTGATAGAGGCCACCTGCGTCCCATGCCTCAGCGATGAGTTTGCACTTGCCCAGAATCGGGTCGAACGCGAGCGTTTCGAGCAGCGGTGGGTTTTCCAGCGGAGCGCCCTGGGGGTCGCGTCCCAGGATGGCGGCAAGATCAAAGCGGAAGCCGTCGATGTGGTATTCCGCCGCCCAGTAGCGAAGACAGTCGAGCACCATGTTGCGAACGATCGGGTTGTTGCAGTTCAGGGTGTTGCCGGTGCCACTGAAGTTCAGGTAATAGCCGTCCGATGTGAGCATGTAGTAGGTTTGGTTGTCTATACCCCGAAACGAGATGGTGGGGCCGTTCTCATTGCCTTCCGCTGTGTGGTTGAACACCACGTCAAGAATGACCTCGATGCCATGCTTGTGCAGTTCTTTGATCAGCGCTTTGAACTCATCGACCTGCATCCCAAACCTGCCCGTGGCCGCGTAGCCGGCCTTGGGCGCAAAGAAGCCGACCGTGCTGTAGCCCCAATAATTCAACAGCTGCTCTCCCGTTTCCGGGTTGGGTCGGCTGTTTTCGAATTCATCAAATTCATAGATGGGCATCAGCTCGATGCAGTTGACACCCAACTCTTGGAGGTAGGGAATCTTCTCGCGGATGCCGGCAAATGTCCCTGGATGCTTCACTCCGGAGGATGGATCCCGGGTGAAGCTGCGGACGTGCATCTCGTAGATAATCAGATCCTCGATCGGTATTTCGAGAGGCCGGTCTGATTCCCAGTCAAAGTCGTCATAAACGAGACGGGCGCGATGCGGGTAGATGTCATCCCAATCGGGCGATTCCCCCCAAACATCCCGACCCCCGATCGCCTTGGCGTATGGATCCATGAGAGTCTTCGTGGTGTCAAACCGGTGACCTTCCACCGGGTTGTACGGTCCGTCCATGCGAAAGCCGTATTCGATATTTTCGTAATCCAGATCGAATACGATCATGGCGAAGACGTTCCCGATCCGGAACTCGTCCGGAAACGGGATTTCCACCATCGGTTCGGGCTGGCCCTTTTCGAACAGCACCAGAACACAGGAGTTGGCATGGCGCGAAAAGATCGAAAAGTTGACGCCCCCCGGCACGAAGGTGACTCCGAACGGAAACGGCCGGCCACGCCGCAGCTTGAATTCCCCATGCCGGTGTGTCGGATAGATATCGATGCGTTCCATATGTTCCTAGCGATTCAATGCTTCCAATCCCGAATCGAGCGTCTCGTGGGTGGTGAAAAAGTCGAGGAATCCAGTCACGGACATCGTGTCCTGAATCTCTTCGGAAAGACCTACCAAAGCGATACGCCCGTTATGACTCCTCGTCTGTCGGTACAGCAACAACAGCATCCGCAAACCCGCGCTGGACATGTAAGCCACACCGGTCATATCCAGGAGGATCCGACCCCCTTCCTGGATCAGGGGCAATATCTGCTCTTGAGCTGTAGGCGCCGTACTTCCGTCCAGTTCACCGGTCAGCTGTACCACGGTGACTTGTTCGACCGTCTTGGTGTTGATCTCCATTATGGATCTATTGATCCCTCCTTATCCAGATCCAGAACTACTGGTTGGGAACGATGCGGACCTTGATCCTCAACGCTTCTTTCGTGTCCGGCAGTTTGACCGTCAGGCCGTCCGCGTCGAAATCGGAATACGCTTCCCCGTTGGCCCACACCTCACCGATGCTTACGCTGCCGGGCGGAAGAATGTCTGGCTGAACCCGCAAGATACGATCCTTAAACCCTCCCGGCTTGGGCTTAAAGTAGAAATCCATCGGCTGCTTGGTGATCAGCAGGTTAGTATAGACGGCGGCCAGGTAGGCCAGTTCGAACGAGTGATAACCGCTCATCGAATGGCTGCCTTTGAACCGCTCGGTCCCCAGCAGGTAGGGAAGGCCATTGGCCAGAACGTTGAAGTAAACACCGCCGGCGTCGTGGTCGAGGAAGAAAGCGTTGTAGAACGCCGACGATTCACGCGCCAATCGGAGATATTCAGGATCCCCCAGGGAACCGGCCAGGATCAGGTAGGCCAAGATCGCCTGTTCTTGCTGCCACCAGGCTTTACGGTCATGCCATACATAGCGATGGACCTCTTCTCCTTCGCCCAGTAAGCGCTCCATGACGTCGTACCACCCGCCACGCTGTTGGTCACTGCCGGCTGCGGGCATGACCTCCGCGATCCTTCGGGCCAGGGCCGCGTACCGGTCCTTGGGGCGCAGGTGGTGGATGCGCATCAGGTTCCAGGCAATTTTGAGGTTGTGCCCCACGACGGCGCGGTTTTGCTGCCACCCCCATGTCGTGTCGTGGCTCCAATCCTCGCGGAACCGCTCCTGAACAAACGGACTATGCTGATAATCCGGGAAATGTTTTTCGATCGCGTCCGCGCAGTAGGCCAGCATGTCCGCGTACTGCTCCTCGCCGGTCGCCAGCCACAGATTGATCAGATAGGCCGGCGCGTGATCGCCGACGGAGTTCCAGTTCTTGCGCGCCCGGTTGGGGCCCAACGTCTCGCTGCGGGGATCGAGGGTGATCGGATCGATGTGTGAAAAGTATCCTTCTCCTTCCTGGTCCAGGAAAAAGCGGCTGAACAGGTCCATGGTCCGCTCGATATCGCTCAGAATCAGCGGATCACCGGTCGCCCGGTAGGTTTGGGTGGGACCGGCCAGCGCGTAGATCTGTTCATACGCCGGGATCGCGTCATAATCATCCCCGAATTCCGAAGCGAAGATTTTATCGTCAAGCTGCCCCCTCACATCAATCGCGTGGTACCAGTAGACGATCCCTTCGTCCACGTCAACAAAACGCATGTGGTCGCGCAGATATTCGGTCCCTTTCTCGGCAGCCTCCAGGTAACGGTCTTCCCCGGTCATCAAGTAGGCCGAGGCAAAACCGTAGACCAAGCGCGAAATGGTGTCGGTTTCCTGGCGGACATCCTCTGTCTTGGCCCCCCCCAGAGACAATTGGGTGCGATAGCCCCGAAAATCAATTTCGCGCTCCCCAAACTCCGATTCCAGGTAAAAATCGCCCAGCGCATGCACCTGCTTGATCCACCAGTCTTGTTTCTCGAAACGATACTGGTCCGCTTTCCGGCCCAGGAAGATCAGATGCTTGGCTTCAAAGTTGTGCTCGTCGCCCTCAGGATAGAAAACACCATACGCAAACAAGTACCGATTGGGGACGAGCATATCCCCCATCTGACCGGTACCGTCATGAAAAGGCTCCCCCAGATTGCGCACCAGCTCTGCATAGGTGGTCGGGGTTAAGGCAACCTGGAACTCTCTCCCATCGCTCGTCTTGAGGCCGAAGGTTCTCTTGTCCGAGTCAACCTGGGTCACGTACCCGGCAATCGTGTCCGAAAACGAGAAGCTCATGTGATCCATTATGCTTTCCTCCTCCCAGAGTCAAGTTGAACCGATAATCGGTGGATGATCCTCATCCGTGTATCCCTGGGTTATCTCGACGATATTGCCCTCGGGGTCGGCGACCCAAACGGTGCGCCACCCGGGTATGAAGTCGTCAAAGTTCAACGGCCCCAGGGTGATGTTGGCATCGTCGCCTATCTCGGCCAACTTGGCATCGACGTCGTCCACCTGAAAGGCAATGTGACGCCAGCCGGGGTACCACGGCCCATCGTTTTCAGGTGCCGGCACAGGTGCCTCTTCCTTGGCCTGGAAAATCTCAAGGTAGACGTCCCCCGACTTGATGAAGACAATCTGCTCTTCGCCGAGAGGTAAGACTCGCGCCCGCTTGAAGCCGAAGTATTGGGTATAGAAACGCTCGACCGCGATCGGATCCTTGCAGGCGATTGCTGTGTGAGAAAACCTCAAAGAAGCCACGGTTCACCTCTTTATCCTACTTCTTTATCCTACTTCGTCGGCCAGTATGTCGATGATCTTGCGCGCAAACAGATGGCAATGGCCGCCCGTACGCCCCGTCACCAAATCACCGTCGACCACGACATCCTGGTCGGTATAGATGGCGCCCATGTTCTTTACGTCACCGAGCAGGTTGTTATGAGCGACGACCCGTCGCCCTCGAACCAGTTCCGGCACTGGAGCCACCAGCCACATGCCGTGACAGATAATCCCCTTGATGATGCGCTCCTCCGCGAACGCCCGCTTGAGAAACTCGGTGGCCGGCGGAAGTTTGTTGATATCCTCGGTGTATCTGAGACGATCAGCCACCATGGCGGACGGCACAATGATGGCCGAATAGCTCTTGAGCGTCTTATCATCCATGTTCTCAAAACTTTCATGACACTCGAACGGAATCTTATACTCATGACCGGTGAAGGTCAGAGACTCCTGGTCCCACAGGCGGGTCAGGAAGTGAAGCTCGGCGCCTTCCTCTGGGAAGCGGTACTCGTAGTAAAAGATCTCCTTTTCATAGAAGTCACTCTCGATCAGGATCCCAATCTTTTTGCCTTTAAGTTTCATGATCCTCTCATCTCACTCACGTATGCAAGCCATGCGCATCCTTGATCATATCGGAGACCTTCTCAGCGATCATCAGGATGCCCGCGTGGCAGTTTCCCGAGGGGACGACGGGCATGACACTCGCGTCAGCGACCCGAAGCCCTTCAACACCATAGACGCGCAACTGGAGATCGACCACCGCCATACTATCACAGCCCATCTTGCACGACCCAGCCTGGTGATGGTAGGAGTCGGCCCTTTGCCTGGCAAACGCGCGCAGTTGATCATCACTTTGAACGTCCGGTCCCGGCAGCAACTCCTCCCCGACCCAGCTTGAGAACGCCTGGGTTGCAAAAATATCGCGGGCGATCTTGACGCCTTGCACCAATCGGTCGACGTCGACTTGGACACCGAGGTAGTTCGGATTGACCAGCGGCTTATCCAGGGGGTCGTTGCTGGCCAGCCTGATCCAACCGCGCGACATGGGGCGAACAACACCGGGCAGGATGGTGAACGAGTTCGGGTGACCCTGGCCGATGATGATGTCAAACGGGACGTGGACAAAGCCGATCTGCAGGTCGGGTCCGATCCAGCCCGGATCTGACTTGCAGAACAGCGCGCTTTCCGACAGGTTCAGGTTGCCCGGCGGCACCGGTTGCGACGCTTCGCAGATCACACCCGTCAGCACATGATTGTGAAAATTTTCACCCACACCGGGCAGATCAGCGATCACGGGAATATCGAACTCCTTCAAGTGATTGGGATTGCCGATACCGGAAAGGAGCAGCAGCTTAGGGGATTCAAGTGCTCCGCCACAGACGATCACCTCATGGTTAGCACGAGCGGTCTTGGCCTCACCGTCCTGGCTGTACTCCACGCCCACACAGCGCTTGCCTTCAAACAGCAGCCGGGTGGCCTGAGCGTTCGTACTCAGGGTGAGATTTGGCCGCTCCAAAGCCGGATTGAGATAGGCTACGGCCGTACTGTGGCGCTTGCCGTCCTTGATGTTGACGTGGTGCCAGCCGACCCCCTCCATGTTCGGGCCATTGAAGTCCTCGGTATAGGGATAGCCCAACTCGAGGCAGGCATTGATGAACGCCTCAGAGGTCGGGTTCGGGTTGTGCAGTTTGGCGTTGATTAAGCTGACTGCTCCGCCTTTGCCGACCCACTCGCTGGTGTCATCTTCCTGATCTTCCAGCTTCTGGAAGTAGGGCAGCACATCCTGGTAGGACCAGCCAGGGCAACCGTTATAAGCCCAGTTGTCATAATCCGACGGATGCCCCCGGATGTGCATCATGAGGTATAACTGGCTGCTTCCGCCGATGATCTTGCCGCGCGGCTCGTTGGTGACCCGACCGTCCAAGGCTGGCTGTGGAACACTTTGATAGCCCCAGTCCACCTCCGAACCGAGCAAGGTATACCATACTGAGGGATTCTCAACATTGGGGGAGATTTCGGAGCCACCGGCCTCCAAGACCAGCACATCTACCCCAGGGTTTTCGCTGAGTCGGTTGGCCACCGCCGACCCTGCCGAACCTGCGCCTACGACGATGAAATCGTATTCACTCATTTCAACTCCTTGTCGTGAAGTTCTTGACGCTCTGTTTAGCTCAGATCCTGCTCGAGAAACGGCTTAAACGGCACAGAGTCATGGAAGTTCGCCATGTAGGTGATCCTGTCGTTCTCCACTCTGAAATAGTTGGCGACGTCAGCCTCAATCGGCACACCGCCAGCGTTGGCTGCCGAGATGTGCGAGACAACACAGGCTTCGTCCCCGTCGATCACAATGTGCTTGGGATGATTCTGGAACCTGGAATAACCTTTCTCGAGACCGCCGATCGCGCCTCTCAACACGTCAATGCCTTCGAGATGGCCGGCCAATTGCTCGTCCATCACGATATCGTCGTCGAAGAGCTCAAGCCATGCGTCCCAATCTCCGGCGTTGACCGACTCATAGTACTTCGATATCACCCCTTGAGTGTCCATCTTACCCCCTATTCTTTGATCGTTACCCCACCCGTAATCAGGTTCTTTATCGAGTCATCGGCGAGAAAACTGTGGGGAAATCCCAAATCGATCCTGCTCACATCGTCTAACCTCTCGATTTGCTCAGACAAGAGCGAAAAATCCAAACATCCGAGATTATCTTCCAACTGTTTTGCGGTACGAGCGCCGAGGATCGGGATCACGACGCCCGGTTTGTTTAGCAACCACTGGATTGAAACTTGAGCCGGAGAACGACCCACCTCTTCGGCTATTTGCTGAACGGCTTCAGCAATGGCCAGGTTTCTTTCAGTCAGTCTGTGGCTCACGTTCCTCCGTCCAACTTTATCGTCCTTTGTAGCATTGCGATTGTACTTTCCGGTCAGCACACCTCCGGCAAGGGGCCCCCAGGCCATAACCCCGATATTTAGCTCTTGGGCCATGGAGATCAAATCGCGCTCAGCACTTCGTTCGACCAAACTGTATTGAGCTTGAAGCGCAATAAAAGGTGTCCAACCTCTCAGGTCGGCGATGGTATTCGCCTGAGAGACTTTCCAGGCCGGTACATCGGAAATTCCTAGATACAGCACCTTTCCCGATCGAACCAAATCGTCCAAAGCCCGCATGACCTCTTCAATTGGTGTGCGAAATTCCCAAGCATGTAGATAATAAATATCGATATAATCTGTTTTCAGGCGTTTGAGACTCGCCTCAACCGATTGAACGAGATTTTTTCGGTGATTTCCGCCTGCATTCGGGTCGCCTCGCCGCATATTGAGCGAGTATTTGGTCGTAACCACCAACTGATCCCGGCGGGATCCGATGAACTCTCCCAGGAAGGTTTCGCTGGTTCCATGCGTGTAATTGTTGGCGGTATCGATCAAGTTACCGCCTCGTTCGACATACAGGTCGAACATCTTTCGACACTCGTCTTGGTCAGCGCCCCAACCCCAATCGGTACCAAACGTCATGGTACCCAAGCACAGCGGGGATACGCGCAGACCGCTTCGACCCAATAAACGGAAGTCATCGAGCCCAGAAAATTTTAGAGTTTGCATATTTCTACTCTTAATACCCTATTTTAAAGCTTTTTACAAATGCCTTAGCAAATTACTCCTCACCCGGTGACGGGATCACGCTAAGCTGCTGCATCAGGCCCAGTTGATCCGTGTTGCCCCAATGTTCCACGATCTTGCCATCCGCGATCCGAAGGATGTGGATCGCCGTTACCTCCACTCGCTTGCCAGTTGGCGGGATGCCCATGAATTCGCCTTTGTGAGTGGCGCGAACGGTATCTCGACTCACGACCTTGTCCCCTTCGGCGATCATGTCATGAAGATCGTACTTGAGATCGTGAAACGCATTGCGGAACATGGCGAGGAATTCTCTGAGCCCCTCGCGGTCGACGGCCTGCCGGGGGTCAAAACTGTAATCGGCATAGTCAGTCGCAAAAAAATCGTTCAGCCGATCGAGCTTCCCTTGTCTCCAGATCTCCTCTATGAAACGACGAACGAGAGCCTTGTTCTCTTCGACTGACATCCAATATCCTCCTTCCTTAGGTTACTCCTCACCTGGCGGCGGGATCACACCGAGCTGCTGCATCAGGCTCATGATATCGGCACAAAGCCAACGCTCCACGATCTTGCCGTCAGCGATGCGGACAACGTCGATCCCCGTCCAGGTCAACTTCTTGCCACTTAGCGGGACACCAAACAGCTCGCCACCGGTGTGTGTTCCGCTGACGGTCCCACGGGCCGCGACCTTGTCCCCTTCGGCGACCATGATATCGGTATCCGGATCGAAACGAACATCGGGCATGGCGGCCCGGATCATTTCGTACGTTTGAACGGCGGCCTCGAAGTTGATCGCACCCCAAGCGGGATTGTTTTCGATGTAGTTGTCTACATCCACGATCCCCCTTAACTTATCCGGATTCCAGTCGTTGACCGCCTCAATGAAGCGCAGCATGACCGCCTTGTTCTCTTCTGTTGACATGGGATATCCTCCTTACTGTTGGATTCTCCACGGGTTATCCCTCACCTATCGGCGGGATCACGCCGAGCTGTTGCATCAGGCTCATCATATCGACCTCATACCAGCTTTCCACGATCTTGCCATCCTTGATGCGCAGGATGCCGATCTCCGTCCACGTTGCTTTCTTGTCGGTCGGGGCGATACCCATGAGATCGCCACCGGTATGGGTGCCGCTTTGGGTAAAGCGGGCGGCCACTTGATCTCCCTCGGCGACCATGAAATCGATCGTCATATGGTAGTCGGGCATGGCGTTACGGAACATGGTGGTGATGATTTTGACACCCTCCGAACCCGGGGGTAGATCAGGGGCACTGGGGCTGGTATGGTCAGGAGCGAACAGCTCGTCTGCAACGTCCATATTCCCCTGGTTCCAGAGCTCTTCGATCATACGGCGCATGATCGCCTTGTTCTCTTCCGTTGACATATATCCTCCTTGCTGACTCAGCGCATAGTTGAGTGGGCCCTCCAGGGGTATTCCCTACTCCCCACCTTCCCCCGGCGGGGGGACCACACCGAGCTGTTGCATCATACCCAGCATGTCCACTTCGCCCCAGCCTTCCACGATCTTGCCGTCA
Organism: Bipolaricaulia bacterium; assembly: GCA_046758705.1. Taxonomy (GTDB): domain Bacteria; phylum Bipolaricaulota; class Bipolaricaulia; order JBHIAT01; family JBHIAT01; genus JBHIAT01. The sequence continues at coordinate 8,996 of JBHIAT010000034.1, read as the reverse complement.
ACAATGCGATCGATGCCGATCGACGTCACCGCAACCTGATTGCCGGTCGGGGCGATGCCATAGAACTCCCCTTGGTGTGTGCCACGCCATGTCAGGCGAGCCACCACCAGATCCCCCTCGGCGATCAGGTCATCAATCGTCATCTGGCCATCGGGGAAGGCGTTGCGCCACGTTTTGATGAGTTCGATGACGCCCTCAGGACCCTGCTTTACCTCTTGACCGCCAGCACCATGGACGGTGAAGTCAGAATCGACGACTTCATAGGCTACGTCATAGTTCCCCTTGTTCCAGGCCTCGCCAAACCAACGGTGAAAGAGATCCTTGTTTGCTTCTGTTGCTGACATGAGTTATCCTCCCTGCTGCTCGACGTACGCGGCCATAATTTCGTTCGCCTTATTGATGACCGCCGCGTGCTCCTCGCTGATCAGATATGGCAGGTCGGGCATGGGCTTTCCAGCAATCCCCCACTGCATCGGTGGCGTCTCGTCGATCACCACATAGGTAAACGGCCGCACGACGTCACCGAGGACGGAAACGAACGCATCGGTGAGTTTTACGATCAACTCCTGCTTCTGCTCATCGGTAGCGACGGCTCCCTCTCCGATAAATTTGACATTAATGATAGGCATGCAAGTTCCCTCCTCCTTTGTATGGTTAAGCTCTTCGACCCTCAGGACCGACAGGGGCCCAGAACTGGTCGTACTCGGTGGTGCCATCCGCGAAGATGGCTCCCCGGCCCTCGATCACCTTGCCATCACGCCAGCGAAGCACGTGGACGACATCGATGGCAAGCTTCCGGTAGGGCACCTCCCCGCTCTTATCCCCACCGCGATACCCCTCATTGTACGTGACGTCAGCGGAATACTCATCGCTGGTCATGACGGCGATGGACTCCATGTTGAAACTGTTGTTAGACAGCTCTCCAACTTGGCCCATGAAGCCGAGGAACTCGTCCAAGCCATGGTACCAGCCCGAGAGCGGGTTGTGGCCGGGCACAAGCCAGACCATATCCTCGGCCCAATACTCCTTGATCCGCTCCTTGTCACCTGAAGCCAAAGCTTCATACGCCTTGCCTACAAGCTCTGGGGTCACGTGTGCCATGTTGACTCCTTTCATATGCTGCAAAAGCAGAAGTTAGCCCAGACGATCCGGTATCGGCTTGAGATCGTAAGCCGCCCACATGAAGTTATCGACCGCGTGCTGGTCACTGATGTAGACCTGGACATCTGCGATCTTGCCGTCGCGGATGTGGTAATGGGTGCAGTTCAGTGCATCCAGAACCGCGTCTCCAACTTTTCCATGCCCACGGTGTACTTCCACGACGGTGTCTTCACCGAAATCGTCGACTTTGACCAGATCCACCTGGATACCCGATTTGACCAACTGGCCGAAGAAGGCGATCACCTCTTCTGCGCCGTTCTTGGTGCCCGAAAGCGGATGGCGGCCAGGCAAGCGCCAAACGATATCGGGAGCGAACACCTCGTTACGGATCGTGTCCATATCCCCCTTATTGAAGGCCTCGTACATCTTTTCGACAATGGCTACGTTAGACATTTTTGCTCTCCTTTCTTTTTTCTTTTCTTTATCGTCTAAAGCTTGGCCGAACCCTCATAGTAGCTTAGATCATCAACGATATAGGTCACGATGACCGGCTTGCTTGTCTCAGGCGAGCGCTTCATCACCCATGTCTGTGCCGCATCCAGGATGATCCGCACGCTTTTGGCAGCAGGTGGGTTCCATACACTGGCTTCCCACTTGACCACCACCTTGACGTTGGCCTGATCTCCTGAAATATCGACCGCCACCTCTTTCACAGTGTGGACCTCATCGAAGAAGATGTTGACCACACCGGGATAGTTCTTGGAGTTCTCGGCCGAACCCTGATACCAGCCTCCAAATTCGGCATGGCCGTACAGCGTGCCCTCCGGAAACCGCATCTCCAACTCCTCGTCGGCGAGCATGGCCAGGAGCTCAGACATTGGCGCGTGAACGTCCAGCTTCCTATACCAATCCTCAACAAACTGTCTCACTTCGGACTCCGTAAGCGGTGCTAAGTTACTCATGCATGCCCCCTCGTTTACGTTTATACAGCACTGTTGTGTTGGCTACTGACCACACTTGCACCCGACCTTGTGACCCGGCACCTCGTTACCGATCACCATATCGATCAGGAACGGCCCGTCGTGTTCCAGTGCCTGACGGATGGCCGGGGCAGCCTGATCCGGCGTTTCAACGCGCACTGCCTGAACGCCCATCGCGTTGGCCAACTCGGCGAAGCCGATGTCGGGGTCGGCCAGGTCGAACGACGCTGGGAACTCGTGATCCGGTATGTCGCGCTCGCGCCAGTACTGCATGATGTTGAGCTTCAGCAGCTGATAACTGTGATTGTTGCAAATCACGAACTTGGCATTGACATTGTGGTGCACGGCGGTCCAGAGCGCCTGGATCGTGTACATGCTGCCACCATCGCCCGTGAACCCGATCACCGTTTTGTCCGGGTGGGCCAGCTTGACGCCAATCGCCCCAGGAATGCCGACGCCTAACGAACCACCCCGCGTCTGGAAGTAGTGTCCCGGTGTCGTTGGCGGTATATACCGAGTCAGTTCGGGAGACACGGTCAATGCTTCGTCGAAGACGATCGCGTCTTGGGGCAGCTGGACCGCGAGTTCCTCCATAAACCGTGACGCGTACAGAGGTACGGCGTCGCGAACCGCCTTGTCCGCGTCACGCTGAGCGGCCAGCTCCTGCTCCTTCTCGGCAGCGATCCGAGCTGTCCGGGTGTCTGCCGTGTCTTTCTGTTCGGACGTCATGGTCGTTTCGAGCGCGGCGACCAGCTTTCCGAGCGTGATTTTCGGATCACTGACCAGCCCGAGATCCACTGGAAAATTCTTGGCAATCTCATAGGCATCCAGGTCGATGTGAATCACCTGAGTTCCCGAGCCAAACACGTCGGACAGCGCGGGGAACACCTCGGGGAGAACGTAGGTTCCACAAATCAGAACCGCGTCTGCCTCCGACGTAATCGGGCGGCTATGGTCCCCAAACATGTGGCCCAGCAACCCCTTGAACAGAGGATGCGTGGCGCTCATGTTCACCTCGGATGAGTCCGCGCCCCACACCTCAGCTCCGATGAGTTCGGCCACACGGGCCAATTCGGCCTGCGCACCAGAAGACGCCACACCGTCCCCCATGATGATCATCGGCGTTTCAGCAGCGGCCAGTATAGCCGCCGCTGCTGCGATCTGATCCGGCTCAGGAGCCACTCGCGTCACCGGGAACGAGGTCGGAACCACCGGTTCCTCATTAGGGGCATCGAGAACGTCCATCGGCAGGCAGACGAATACGGGTGCCATGGGGGGCGTGGCCGCTATCTTGATGGCTCGGCGCAGCACCCGCAACACCGACGATGGATCGACAACCCGGGTCGCCCATTTGGTAACGGGCTTGGCCATAGCCACCAGGTCTGCGGCCATCTGCGCATCCATAGAATCGTATCGGATGCCGGACTCTCCAGCGATGACCACCAACGGCGCATGGCCACGCTTGGCCTGGTACATCATCCCAATCCCGTTGCCCAGACCAACACCACTATGGAGTTGCACGACCGCTGGCTTTTTGGTGGCACGGGCGTAACCGTCGGCTGCCGCCACCGCCACCGTCTCATGCAGGGTCAGAATGTACTTGAATTCCGGATAGTCCTCCAACGAATCCAGGAACCCTTGCTCGACCGTGCCGGGGTTGCCAAACATATATTCAATCCCATCAGCAAGCAGTTGCTCGATGATCGCAAACCGTCCACTTTTGCTAGGCATCACTCCAGCCTTTCCTGAACGATTGGGTCTACCAACCAAACCGCGTAAGATCTTCCTCTAAGACCTCCACCAACTTCTCGCCACAGAGATGGGAGGATGCGGTGGACCGACTCGTGATAAACGGATAGTCGACAATCACGGAAGTCACCCTGCCGACATTGCTGTGATACCGCCCATCAGGACCGACGGCATCGCGCAGAATGTGCTCCAGGGGGTAGAAGGGCGGACCAAAATTAAGGTTACCACTTGGAATAAATCCTGTGCCATCTTTGTAGTCATACTCGAGCGGGTGCCCGGTGACGTGCTTGCCCCAGATGATACTCTTGCGATCATACCAGTCCCGAGCGAACGCCAGACAGGTCACGCCGTAGCACTCGGCTGCGATCGGCTTATTCACCTTGTAAAAGCCGAGGATCACGTCGTGGAACCTCTGATTGTTGACCATGTCAACCATGGGGCCACTTCCGCCCACAATGAGCAGAGTATCGTATTCTCCTAACTCCTCATACGCGCCATCAAGGGCATTGTTGTAAGCCTCGAACTCCCGCAGGTAATTTTTAGCGCTGTAATAGGGCCGTTCGGGGAACCACCCAGACAGATTGAGCGGGTTAGCCAGCCGATCTGATGCATCGATTTCGCGGGTCTTCTTTGCATAATACTCTGAAGTGACGCACCTGTCCAACGGCGGGTCCAGATAAGTGGAATCCATACTGGGCGGAAGCGCCGGCGGCTTCTTGCCCGTGGGGGTCATAAAGACCGATTCATATCCCTGCTTGTCGAACACTTCCAGCGGGCCGACCAGCTCTTCACCCCAGTAGCCCCACTCTGACAATACGACCAGGATCTTCTTCATGTGACGACCTCCTGCTTCTACTTGATTAGTTTTGAGCGCACGCGTCAGTACTTTTGACCCGGATTATACTAAAGAGCTATTCTAATTGTCAACAATCTAGATTGTCAACAACTGGTAACCAAATATGCTAACCAATATTGTCAACCATCGAGGGGGCGAATATGCCGTCCGATGAGCTGTTCAACCGTGAAGAGGTGCTGGGCGAGCGCGGACGGTTCTTGCTGTCGGTGAGTCCGATGGTGATCGTCTTGCTGGTGACCGAGTGGCTCCTCCTGACCGGTGAGGGATCTTTTGCTGGGTCACTCAGCGACAATGATAATTGGATGAACAGGTGGAGGGTGTGGTATAATACCCCAACTTTGGGAGGTTAGGGGCATGGCAAAAACGGACGCTATCGCAAGATCAGCGACAGACGCAATTATCATGTTTGCAAAACGAGGGTTCTCTATCATTACACTGAGCCCAAGTACAGAGGCGATCTTTGGCTATCAGAGGAGCCAATTGGTGGGTCAGCCGATCGGCATGCTTCTGGAACCTCAGCGCGCAGACGTGATGCTTCCAAAGCTGCTTACCGGGGAACGTCAACAAGTGGTCGGACGACGTGCGGATGGTTCCACCTTTTCCATGGAAGTCGTAGTGACCGAAGCGGAATTGGATGGCGCATGGTTCTACATAGGGACGTTTCGAGACATCACCGAGCGCAAGCGGCTACGTGAACAGGAACTGGCGTACTTGCAGCGAATCGAACAGGAAAACAAGCGCGCTGATGAACTATTGAACGTCGTGATTCCCATCGGCGTTGCTATGACAGCGGAAAAGGATTTCGATCGACTGCTGGAGACGATTCTGTTGGAGGCCAAGTCGTTATGCAACGCCGACGCTGGCACCCTGTATCTGCGCACCCAAAACGACTGTCTGAAGTTCGTGATCGCACGTACCGATTCGCTGAATCTCGCCATGGGCGGGACTGCCAGCAAAAAGGTTTCCTTCTCGTGGCTCAACCTCTACGATGCGACAACTGGCGAACCCAACCACCAAAATGTCTGCACCCATGCGGCCTTAACCGGTGAATCGATCAACATCCCCGATGTCTATCAGGCCGAGAGTTTCGACTTTTCTGGTACCCGGGACTTTGACAAACAGACCGGCTACCGCTCCACCTCCATGTTGACTATCCCGCTGAAAAACAATCGCAATCAGGTGATCGGTGTACTGCAACTGATCAACGCTCAACACCCTGAAACCAGCGAGGTGATCCCATTCGACCCAGGGACACAACAGATGATCGAGGCGCTGTCCTCGCTGGCCACCGCCGCTCTCGAGGCGTACATCCGTGAGCAGAAGCTGAAGCAACAGATCGAGCAACTGCGCATCGAGATCGACGAAACCAAGAAGGTGCGCCAGGTGGCCGAGATCACCGAAACCGACTACTTCCAACAACTGAAGGAAAAGGCCAAAGAGCTGAAAGAGAGCAGAGAGGAACGATCCGGCGAATGAAACGCTTAACAGAGAACCTGGTGGTTCAGTTTTCGGTCATCAGTTTTGTGATCATACTGGCCCTCGCGCTCGCCATCATATTGATATTCTTTTCGACCAGCCTCAACCGTAACATCGAGCTTTTGAGAGACCACAGCGACGCCATGGTCGCAGGCACCCTGAAACCAGCGGACCCTTATTCCATTCCCAGCATCAGTCAAAACGTCCGTAACCTTCGCTGGCTCACTTATGGTGCCATAGGCATTGGCTTTGTCGTTCTGTACTTCAGCCTGGTCTTCATCGTGTGGCGTGGCTGGCGAACCATCAACCGCCAGAAGGTGACCATCAACAATCTCCGCATCACCGCCACGGATGGAATCATCATGTTTGCCAAGCGAGGATTATCCATTATCACAACCAGCCCAAGTGCAGAAGCGATCTTTGGCTATCAAGAACATCAATTGATCGGTCAGTCGATCGGGATACTTCTGAAACCTCAAGAAAACGGTGACTCCGTTCCTCAGGACGTCGACCCGAGACTTCCGAAACTGCTCGCCGGAGAACGTCACGAGGTGGTCGGACAGCGTGCCGACGGTTCCAACTTTCCCATGGAAGTTGTGATGACCAAAGCGGAACTGGGTAGAGCGTCATTCTACACGGGGACCTTCCGGGACATCACCGAGCAGAAGCGTCTTCGTGAACAGGAACTGGCATATCTGCAGCAAATCAAGCAGAAGAAGCAACGCGCTGATGAACTGTTGGACGTCGTGATTCCCATCGGCGTTGCGATGTCGGCGGAAAGAGACTTCGATAGACTGTTGGAGATGATCCTGCTCGAGGCCAAGTCGCTGTGCAACGCCGACGCCGGCACCCTGTATCTGCGCACCGAAGACGACCGCCTGAAGTTCGTAATTGTACGCACCGATTCGCTGAATCTCGCCATGGGCGGGACCACCGGTAAAGAGGCCTCCCTCCCGCCGCTTCGCCTCTACGATGAGACAACCGGTGAGCCCAACCGCCGAAATGTCTGCACTTATGCGACCTTAACCGGGGAATCGATCAACATCTCCGACGTCTATCAGGCCGAGCGCTTCGACTTCTCCGGTACCCGGGACTTCGACAAGCAGACCAGCTATCGCTCCACCTCCATGCTGACCGTCCCGCTGAAAGACAACCGCGATCAGGTGATCGGTGTCATTCAACTGATCAACGCGCAACACCCTGAAACCGGCGAGGTGATCCCATTCGACCCAGGGGCACAACAGATGGTCGAGGCGCTATCCTCGCTGGCGACTGCTGCCCTGGAGGCGTACATCCGTGAACAGAAGTTAAAGCAACAGATCGAGGAGCTGCGCATCGAGATCGACGAAACCAAGAAGGCGCGTGAGGTGGCCGAGATCACCGATACCGATTACTTCCAACAGCTGAAGCAAAAGTCAAAAGAGCTCAGAAACAAGCGGGAAAGATCCCACCCATAAGTTCTCAACTTCCCCTTCGGAGATGTTAAATTTCTTACATAGTTGGATGAAAAGGTAGAGATCATGGTATAATACCCCAAACTTCTAACTCGCAGCACCCTGTGATGCACCTGAGAGGAGGTGGCCGATTATAGTTATAGCCCTACGGACAAGAACCCTGATGATAGGTGATGAATTTGCTTGAGAAATCCATGGCAAAGACAAACGCTCTCGTGAGATCAGCAACAGATGCGATTATCATATTTGCGAAGCCAGGATTCTCTATCATCACATTTAACCCAAATACGGAGGTGATTTTTGGCTATCAGAAGAGCCAATTGATCGGTCAGCCGATCGGGATTCTTCTGGAACCTCAGGATGCAGATGTGATGCTTCCAAAGCTGCTCACTGGAGAACGTCAACAGGCCGTCGGACGGCGTGTCGATGGTTCCAGCTTTCCCATGGAAGTGGTGGTGGCCGAAGCAGAATTAGGTGGAGCGTCATTCTACACGGGAATCTTCCGGGACATCACCGGGCAGAAGCGGTTACGCGAACAGGAATGGATGTACCTGCAGCAAATCAAGCAGGAAAAGCAGCGATCCGATGAGCTAGTGAACGTCGTGATTCCCATCGGCGTGGCGATGTCGGCGGAAAAGGACTTCGATCAACTGCTGGAGATGATCGTACTGGAGGCCAAGTCGTTATGCAATGCCGATGCCGGCACCCTGTACCTGCGCACCAAAGACGATCGCCTAGAGTTCGTGATCGCACGCACCGATTCGCTGAATCTCGCGGTGGGCGGAACCGCCGGCAAGGAGGCTTCCTTCTCGCCGCTCCACCTCTACGATCAGAGGACCGGCGAGCCCAATCACCAAAATGTCTGCACCCATGTGGTGTTAACTGGAGAATCGATCAACATTCCCGACATCTACCAGACCGAGAACTTCGACTTCTCCGGCCCCCGAGAATTTGACAAACAGATCGGCTACCGCTCCACCTCCATGTTGACCATCCCGCTGAAAAACAACCGCAATCGGGTGATCGGTGTGCTGCAACTGATCAATGCGCAACACCCTGAAACCGACGAGGTGATCCCGTTCGACCCGGAGACACAACAGATGATCGAGGCGCTGTCCTTGCTGGCGACCGCTGCTCTTGAGGCGTACATCCGTGAACAGAAGTTAAAACAGAAGATCAAGGAGTTGCGCATCGAGATCGACGAAGCCAAGAAGACGCGTCAGGTGGCCAAGATCACCGAAACCGAGTACTTCCAACAGCTGAAAGAAAAGGCGAAACAGCTGAGGAGGAGTAGAAAGAGTAGAGAGGAAAGATCCGACGAATAGATTCGCGACTCCATCTGGATTCAGGAGGTAAGCTATGTCCAAAATCGTGTCTGTC